>DATLZJ010000863.1:0-7018 GCA_035574055.1 Caldilineaceae bacterium | reverse complement strand
CATGAAGGTGGATAGGGTAAGGTAGATTCGGTGACGCAATGGCGGCCAAACCCAGGGCCGCCAATTCTTTGTTGGCATTGTACCCCCAAGCCGAGAAAGAACAAACCGGCGCAAAGAGAAACCGGCGCAAAGAAAAGCCAGCGCAAAGAAAAGAGGTACACTGGAATTGCATCCGGCCCTCAAGCCCCTGAGCGCGTTGTCTATCCCAGGCGGGTGGTGTATCATCTGGTATCATCTCCCGGCGAGCCGATTCCGCCCGCCGGCTCTTTGGGCCGGCCCAAACCCAGATAATCATGAGCGCACGCAAGCTTGCCCGCCCTACGGGCCTTTACTTCGAGGAATTCCAGATCGGCGATGAGGTGACCAGCACCGGGCGCACCATCACCGAGACCGACGTTGTCAACTTCGCCGCCCTCTCCGGCGACTGGAACCTGATCCACACCGACGCCGAATACAGCCGGGAACACCCCTTCGGCCAGCGGGTCGCCCACGGGCTTTTGGTCTTAAGCATCGCCAGCGGGCTGGCGGTGCGCATGAACTTTCTGGAAGGCACCACGCTGGCCTTCCGCAGCATCAGCGAATGGAAGATGCAGCGTCCGGTCCTCATCGGCGACACCATTCACGTCTCCTTATCGGTGGAGGAGACCAAGCCCATGGCCCGCCTGGGTGGCGGGCTGGTCACCTTCAACGTGCAGGTGATCAACCAGAAGGATGAGGTCTGCCAAAAGGGGAAATGGGAGATGCTGGTCAAGGGCAGGTCATAACCCAACCGCCCGCGCCCAACCTGCACGTAAGGCGCCCCCGTCAACAGTCAACAGTCACCATACTACCGCCTATGTCCCAGCCAATCCATGAGCGCCCCGTTGACATCCTGCGCACGCTGATCCGCTTCGACACCACCAACCCGCCCGGCAACGAAGCCGAGTGCATTCATTACATCCGTGATCTGCTGGAGAGCGCAGGGTTCACGACCACCCTGCTCGCCAAGACGCCGAGCCGTCCCAACCTGGTCACCCGGCTGCCAGGGCGAGGCGACGCGCCGCCGCTGCTCCTGCAAGGCCATGTGGATGTCGTCACCACCGAGAACCAGCATTGGACGCATGACCCCTTTGGCGCGGAGTTGGTGGATGGCGAGGTCTGGGGGCGCGGCGCGCTCGACATGAAAGGCGGCGTCGCTATGATGCTGGCCGCGCTGCTGCGCGCCCGCGCTGCGGGCTTGCAGCCGGCGGGCGACATCATCCTCTGTGTGCTGGCCGACGAAGAGGCCGCCAGCGACTATGGCGCCCGCTTTGTGGTGGAGCAGCACCCGGAGCACTTCGAGGGGGTGCGTTATGCCATCGGCGAGGGCGGCGGCGCGGCCCAGACTATCCTGGGACAACGCTTCTATCCCATCATGGTGGCGGAGAAGCAGGTCTGCTGGATGAAGGCGACCCTGCGCGGGCCGGGCGGGCATGGCTCCCTGCCCCTGCGCGGCGGCGCGATGGCGCGCCTGGGCCAGGCGCTCATCGCCCTCGACCAGAACCGGCTGCCGGTCCACCTGACGCCCGTCGCCCGGCAGATGATCGGGGCCATGGCCGAAGCGCTGCCCAGCCCCACCGCGGCAACCCTGGCCGCGCTGCTGGACCCGGCGCAGACGGACGCCGCCCTCGACGCCATGAGCGCCCAGGGCATCGGTATGGCGCGCACCCTGGATGCGCTGCTGCACAACACGGTCAACGCCACCGTCGTGCGCGGCGGCCACAAGACCAATGTGATCCCCAGCCAGATCGAGCTGGAGCTGGACGGCCGCGTGCTGCCCGGCTACACGGCAGCGGACATCCAGGCCGAGGTCAAGGCGCTACTGGGCGACGACCTGGAGTTGGCGGTGATTCGCCATGACCCGGGGCTAACGGAGCCGGATTTGTCGCTCGTTCCGCTGCTGGCCGATCTGGTGCGCGAGGCCGACCCAGGCGGCGTGCCCATCCCCAGCATGGTGGGCGGCTTCACCGATGGCCGCATGTTTGCGCGGCTGGGCATCCAGAACTACGGCTTCCTGCCCCAAAACCTCCCGGCGGAATACTCCTCCCTGTCGCTGGTCCACGGCGCCGACGAACGGGCGCCGGTGGAGGCCATCGAATTCGGCGCCCGCGTCCTCTACCGCCTGTTGGAGCGGTACAGAGGGTAACGGTCTCCTGCAATCGGCTCTCCGGTAAGGACATTTCGATAAAGGGAATACGATGTCCAATGACCGGAGACTAGCCCCTCGCAGCGCTTTCGCCTCATTTGCGCTTCCCTCACGCTGACGATTATGCCGAGCGGCCCAGCTTGCGGATCAGGTCGAGGTCCAGGAGGCCAGCGGCGCCCCAGCCCTTTTTCCCTTCCGGAATCTCCGGGCGGAATTGCTCATAGAGATCATAGGCGCGGCCCGCCAGTTGGCGCGGCGCATAGGCGCCGGCCAGTTCCGCCATGGCGGCGCGCGTCTCGGCCAAATCTTCGCCAAATTTCTTCTCCAGATAGCGCCTGACGCTGTCAGGGTCAATCGGCTCCCCTTTGCTGAGCGCACGCCAACCTTGCTCGGTCTTGCGGGCGGGGATGGCCCGGCCCAACAGCGAAACGGTTTGCGGCGCTTGGGCGGGTTTCTCCTGCACCTCCTCCGTCTCCGCCCGCTCCGGTTCCTCATAGATACCCAGGCGGCGACCTTTGGATTGGGCATTCAGGCCGGCGACGGCCCGGCCCAGCGTCAACGCCTCCTCCTCGTCATAGCCCAACCGCTCCGCCACAACAGCGGCCCAGAGGGTAAGCACCGGCGCACGGTTGATTTTGACCTGCTTGGCGGCCATGACAGCCCTCCTCTCAGCCAAAGACAAAACGCAATTGCCTACAGCGAGGCAGCATATGGGGCGACGCGCCATTGGCATAGGGGTTCAAGCGTGGCTCGATTATCGCGCCGCTACGCCCGCTGTCAACCCCACAGCAAGGGTGAGGTTGGCGCCAGGACGGTTCTCTGGCTATGGCGTTCTCTGCCGGAGATACCGGCCCGGCGTCACGCCGAAGATGCGCTTAAAGTGGCGCGTGAGGTGGGCCTGATCGAAAAAGCCTGCATCTACCGCCGCTTGCGCGATAGGAACCCCCGCCGCCAGGAGCATCTTGGCCCGCTTCACTCGCGCCAGAACCTGATAGGTATGGGGCGAGAGACCCGTTTCCTGGAGAAAGACCCGGCAAAAGTGAAAGGGCGTCAGACCCGCTTCCTGCGCCAGCCGCTCCAGGGACACATTCTCCGCCGGCAGCGCGTCCAGATACTCCTTCGCCCGCTGGACGGCGCGGTGCTCGCGACCGATGCGCTGCGCCGGCAGACGGCCTACCCGATACTTTGCCACCAGGCACGTCAGCGCGTCCAGAAGGCGCGATTCGCGCTCGAGGGTCGAGCTTGGCTCCTCAAAGGCAAGATGCGCTTGCCGAAGCATCGTCACAACCGCCGGGTCGTCGAGCACCTCCTCGGGAAATTGCGGGACGCCACGGTCAACCCCAGCCAACTCCTGCACTGCACGGCGCATCAAGGCGGCAGGTAGATAAAGCCCCCGATAGCGCCAGCTTGCGCCTTCGGCAGGACCGCCGCTGTGAACCTCACCGGGGCCAAGCACAAACACAGCGCGCGGCCCTACCCGTTGCACGCTTCCCCAAAAGCGGGGCGCCCCCTGGCCGCCTTCGGTCAGCGCAATCATAAACTCCTCATGGGTGTGCGGCGAGAAGCGAAATGAGACCAGATGGGCGCGCAGCACCTCTAGCCCGCCAAAGGCTTCAACCTGCCGGAGTTGAACATCATCGTATTCATGGGATGGGATGGGCCTATCGCTTGGTTGTAGGGGATCCATGCCGGCAGTATAGCGACCCGGCGCAAGAATGTACAAGACAGCCCCGCGTTTTGCGCCTACCATGGAGGGCGAACCGGAGAATCGCTCGCAGAGGCTAAAGGAGCATGAGGAGCACGATGCACACCACGTCTTCAGAGGGGATACCGGATGCAAAAGGGGCAGCAAAGGGGAGCAACGACAAGAACACCATCAAGATCATCGTCGCGTTTCTCACCATCTACCTCATCTGGGGGACGACATTTCTGGGGATACGCATTGCGGTGGAGAGCATTCCGGCGTTCATGATGGCCGGTCTGCGCTTTCTGCTGGCGGGAGGGGTGATGCTGCTGCTCCTGCTGGCCCAGGGCGGGCGTGCCCCCAGCCTGCGCCACTGGCGCTCGGCGGCCATCGCTGGGGGGCTGATGCTGGCGGGCGGCATTGGCCTGTTGAGCTTTGCCGAGCAGCGTATACCCTCCGGACTTGCCGCATTGGTGGCAGCTACCATCCCCGTCTGGATCACTTTGTTCGAGTGGCTGGGCTTTGGCGGCAAACGCCCCAGCGGCCAGACCTTTATCGGGTTGGGCGCCGGCTTTGCGGGCGCGGTGCTCCTCTTCGCCCCCGCGCTGGCAGGCGCGGCAGGTGGGTATGACCTACTTGGCATGGCGATTGTCTTGCTGGGCGCGATGATCTTCGCCGTGGGAAGCTTGTACTCGCGCCGCGCCCCGCTGCCGGCGGACAACCGGATCGCTACGGCGAGTGAGATGCTCATGGGCGGGTTGTTGCTCCTCGCGATCAGCTTGCTGGCGGGCGAGCCAGCCCGCTTTCCGGCGGCGGCAGTGTCGGTGCGCTCGATGCTGGCGCTGGCCTACCTGATCGTCTTCGGCTCCATCCTTGGCTACACAGCCTATCTGTGGTTGCTGAAAACCGTTGACCCAGCCAAAGTCGGCACCAACTTTTTCGTCAATCCGGTCATCGCGGTCTTCGCCGGCTGGCTCGTGGCGGGCGAACCGGTGACGACGCAAATGCTCATCGCCGCGGGGGTGATCCTGTTCGGGGTGGCCCTGATCGTGACGCCGCCGCGCATGGGCCTGGCGACGGCAAACAAGGCGCAGCGTGGCGTAACACAATAAAGCGCCGTTCGCAGGGTTGGCTTGCGGATGCTACACTATCCGGCGGGGGCGTATGCCGGTCCGTCGCTGCTGCCTCCTATCTGCTGTCTTCCTACAACCTACTTCCCGTCTATCCACACCAAGAACCTGCCGACAAGCGACAAGGGAACTGCTGGGGTGTCAAGATGAAAATCACAAACATAACGACCGAGACCTACCGCTGGCCGAGGCCCAAGCCGATCAGCAACGGCAAACACACCTACACCCATGTGACCCTGGGGCTGGTCAAGATCGAGACTGATGAGGGGACGACCGGGATTGGGCTGGGCGGCGGCCATCCTGTTGTACAGGCCGCCATTGACCACTTCACGCCCCGTCTGCTCGGCCAGGACCCGCTCAACGTGGAGCGGATCTGGCACGACCTCTGGGTGCCCAAGCTGGTGGGCCGCCGCGGCATGACCACGCGCGCCATCAGCGCCATTGATATTGCCCTCTGGGACCTGCGCGCCAAGGCCGCCAACATGCCCCTCTACAAGCTGCTGGGCGGCTTCCGCGACCGCGTGGAGACCTACATCGCCGGTGGGTATTATGAAGAGGGGAAGGGGCTGGCCGAACTGGCGCGCGAGATGCAAGACAACATCGCCATGGGCGCACGCGCCGTCAAGATGAAAGTAGGCGCCCTCTCCATCCGCGAGGATGCCGAACGGGTACGGACCGTGCGCGAGGCCATCGGCCCGGATGTCAAGCTGATGGTGGACGCCAACTGCGCCTATAAGCTCTACGAGGCGATCCAACTGGCGAAGCGGATCGAGGAGTACGACCCCTTCTGGTTCGAGGAGCCAATCGCGGTGGATGACTACGACGGTCACCGGCGGCTGGCCGAAGCGACCACCATCCCCATCGCCACCGGCGAGAATGAGTACACCCGCTATGGCTTCCGCGACCTCATCGAGCGGCGCGGCGTCGCCATCCTCAACGCCGACGCGGTTATCTGCGGCGGCATCACCGAGTTCATGAAGATTGCCCATTTGGCCCAAGCCTACGACCTGGACATCGCGCCCCACGGCCCCCAGGAGGTGCATGTCCACCTGGTCGCCGCCCTCAGCAACGGCCTCATTCTCGAGTTCTACCGGGACACGGTAGACCCGCTCTGGGGCAAGGTCTACCATCACACCCTACGACTCAACGAGGACGGCACCGTCAGCCCGCCCGATGTGCCCGGCATCGGCATTGACCCCAACGATGAAGCCTTAGCGCCGTACCGCATTTAGCGCGAAAGACAGGAATTTTTAAGGCACAACTTGCCATTTTTGTGAGATAATTACCGGTACCTCTACCACTCCATTCCACTCCATCACCCCTGAAGGAGGTCCGGTATGGCGACTGCGCGGCTGCGCCTTGGCCTTGTGGGTAGACGCGCCCGTCGCCTGGCCGTCTGGGCCAGTTTTGTGTTGGCCCTCTTGCCCGCCCGCGCCACGCTCCACGCCGCGCCTGCCTACCAGGCCCTGCCCCTCGTCCGCATTAGCGAGGTCCACGCCTCGCCCCGCGCCGTATTGGATGTGGCGGGCGAATGGGTGGAACTGGTCAACGTGGGCGATGCGCCGGCCAACCTACAGGGCTGGACGTTGGGCAGCAACGAGGGCGAGAGCCACACGATCTTCTTGGAGTTAATCGTGCAGCCGGGCCAGTACCTGGTGCTGGGGCGCCTGGGCGACCCGGCGCAGAATGGCGGCGTGCAGCCGGCCTATGTCTATAACGGGCTGGACCTGGGCAACCAGGCCGACGCCATCTGGCTGCTGGACCCAACCGGCCAGGAGGTGGACCGGGTAGCCTGGGGCGAGGGGACGGGCCTCGCCATAAACGAAGGCGCCAGTCTGGAGCGCCAAGGCCCAGACGGTCCCTGGACCGCGGCCCATTCCCCCTGGCCGGGGTCGGCAGGGGACTGGGGCAGCCCCGGCGCGCCCTACCAGCCGCCGCCAACCCCAACGCCCCTGCCGCCCACACCCACGCCCCCGCCGGCCATTCCCCCGCGCCTTGCCATCAGCGAACTGATGATTGACCCTGCCGCCGTGCCCGATG
>DATLZJ010000862.1:0-4431 GCA_035574055.1 Caldilineaceae bacterium | reverse complement strand
CATTCACCCGGCTGTCGCCGCCATCGGCGGCGTCAGTCTCTACAATCTGAGCGATCTGGAGTGGGCGCTGTTACACTCGGCGCCCATAGGGCTAGCGCGCGCCGGGTCGCTGCCGGCCTGGGTAACGGCGCTGCCGGTGGTGACAGAGATGGTGCAGGCCGAGACAACCGCCCTCTGGAAGTGGATTGACCGCCCGTGGCTGTACCCACGGGGATCGTAGCGCCTACGCAATCGGCCCACGGCATCTCTGCTCTCCTCTGACGTTGTCTTCAGCGACCGGCGTTGACCCCCGGTTGATTTCATGTTAGAGTGTCTCCAGCCAAACCCCACCCATAAACCCGCCGCGCTGCCCACGCTGGCTCTCGAACGCTCAGGGAGCATACGCTCCCGCGAGCAGGGGTAGCCTTGCCTGCGGCTAGAAAGGGACTGACTCCTGTGCAACGCATCTGCTTTCTACTCAAAGTCAAGCCCAACCGTCTGGAGGAGTACAAGGCGCGCCATCAGGCGGTTTGGCCAGAGATGCTCGCCGCGCTGCGCGAGACCGGCTGGCACAACTATTCACTCTTCTTGCGCGATGACGGCCTGCTCGTCGGCTACCTGGAAACGCCTGATTTCGAGGCGGCGCGCGCCGGCATGGCCGCGCGTGAGGTCAATGAGCGTTGGCAGCGCGAGATGGCGCCCTTCTTCGAGGCGCTGGATGGGCGCCGTCCTGATGAAGGGCTGCTTGTACTCGAGGAGGTCTTTCACCTCGACTAGCACCTGGACTCGACTGATACCTTGACCAGCAGCCTGCGCACCCTGCCCCGTGAGCGTCTAATCCCATGAGCATCTATCGGTGTCCTACTACGATGCCCGACATCCCGATCCTGCCAGAAACCAGCACCCAGGACAGCATATGATGGACATCCACGCCCGCAGCTACCCCAAAGCCCGCATCGGTCTCTTTGCCATCGGCCTGGCCGCCTACTGGCCTCAATTTCCCGGCCTCAAAGAGCAGCTTCTTGGCTACTATCAGCATGTGGCCGAGCAGCTCGCCGGATTCGCCGACGTTGTTGCGGTCGGGCTGATCGATACGCCCCAGGCCGCCCACGCCGCAGGCGCCCGTCTTGCCGCCGAACACGTGGACCTGCTCATCTGTCACACCGCTACCTACGCCACCAGTTCACAAGTGCTGCCCATTGTCCAACAGGCCAAGGTTCCCGTCTTGGTGCTCAACCTCCAGCCGAGCGCCACCTTCGACTATCCTACCATTGACACAGGCGCATGGCTTGCCAACTGCTCCACCTGCTGTGTGCCGGAGATCGCCAATGCCTTTCACCGCGCCGGCATCGAGTTCCAGGTTGTCTCTGGCCTACTCTTTGAGGATGAACGTGTCTGGCGCGAGCTGCGGGAGTGGTGCCGCGCCGCCACTGCCGTCCGCACCTTGCGCGGGGCCCGCTTTGGCTTCCTGGGCCATACCTATCCCGGCATGTTGGACATGTACTCGGATTTCACCCAGCATCACGCCCAGCTTGGCCTCCATGTCGAGGTGTTGGAGATGTGCGATCTGGCCGAACGGGTGCGAGCGGTCACAGAACAGGAAGTCGCAGCCAAGCGCGACGAGGCCGAAGCCCTCTTCGAGATAGACCGCTCCGTCAACCCCGATGACCTGGCCTGGGCCTGCCGCGTCGCCGCCGGGCTGGATCGGCTGGTCCGCGACTTCGAGCTGGCCGGGCTGGCCTACTATTATCGGGGGGAGCCGCAGAGCGAGTATGAGCGCCTGGGCGCTGGGCTGATCTTGGGCAACTCCTTGCTCACCGCGCGCGGCATTCCCGCTTCCGGTGAAGGGGACCTGAAAAACGCCGTCGCCATGAAGGTCATGGATGTTCTGGGCGCGGGCGGCTCCTACACCGAATTCTATGCCATGGACTTTCGTGATGACTTTGTGCTCATGGGCCACGACGGCCCCGGCCACATCGCCATCAGCGACCGTAAGCCGCTGCTGCGCGGGCTGGGCGTCTATCATGGCAAGGCAGGCTATGGCGTCTCGGTGGAATTCAACGTGCGCCTTGGCCCCGTCACCATCTTCGGCTGCACCCAGACGCGCGATGGCCGGCTCAAGTTTCTAACTGCGGAAGGGGAATCGCTCCCCGGCCCGATCCTTCAGATCGGCAACACCAATAGCCGGATTCGCTTCAACCTCGGCCCTGCGGAGTTCGTAGACGCCTGGTGCGCTGAAGCGCCGACCCACCACTGCGCCTTGGGCGTCGGCCATGTCGCTGGCATCCTGCGCAAATTTGGCCGCCTCCAGGGCCTCCAGGTGGTCCAGGTAGCCGCGGGCAGGTGATGCGCGGGGAGAGGCTGCAAGATTTCATTCCGGCGGCTGCATTTATCGATCTCATTGATGGCGATTGACGGCTCCGGCGCTTTATGCTATAGTCAGCATAATCGTAATAGTTACGTAATCCTACGGTTCTGTAACTGTTACCGATTGCCCATGACCCGACAAATGAAATCTAGCGGTTTCGGTTTGGCTGCATAGCATGGTCGCAGGCGCCAGTCCGTTGCTGCGCCATTTGTAGTGCAAAGCGGGTCTTTGGCTCCCTAATTCTGGTAGCCCCCCTTTCAGGGAACTGTTTGATTGGCTCGTTAGTTCTTCCAACTCAGCGGTTGCCGCGACTGCGCCGTTCCCAGTTTGAACGGAGCGGCGTCTCCGTCGCGCTGAGGTATTGTCGCCAGGCTGCACAGCGATGCTGAACGTGCCTTGGCGTCTCGTCTTGCCCTTTCCATTCTATGAACAGGAGGAACGAAGTCTATGCCAAACGGTAACAAGCTGTCGCGGCGAGCCTTTCTGCAGATTTCGGCAAGCATCGCCGCTACGGGGATGTTCGCGGCCTGTACCCCGACGGCGCCTGCCGGAGTCGCTCCCCAGACAGGCAGCAGCGGTGTGCAGCCCACCCCTACCCCCACGGCCGTTCCCGACCGTCTGGCCGCCGAGGGTCGAGAGATTGTAATTGAGGTGCAGTATCCCTATGGCGGCACGTCTGTCGAACTGATGAACCAGATCTGGACGGCCTATGAAGAGGCCCAGCCTGATGTCGGCATCAAGGCCGTCTGGGCAGCCAACGATCTCTCCACCAACCAGAAGCTCTTTACCGCCATTGCTGCCGGTACGCCCCCGGACGTGTCATGGGTGGATGGCCCCCAGGTTGCCGAATGGGCTGAACGCGGTGCGCTGGCTGACCTGACCGACTTCTTTGAGACAGCCGGTTTGACCGAGGAGAATTTCTGGGCGCCAAGCTGGAGGCAGAACTTCTACAAAGGTAAGATTTGGGCGATCACCTACACCTCCGACGCCAACTTTGGCTTCTTCTGGAATAAGGCTGTCTTTGAGGATGCTGGGCTGGACCCCGAAACCCCACCCACCACAATTGATGAGCTAACCCAGTTCAACACCCAGATCAACCGGATCACCGACGGCAATATCGAACGTATGGGCATCGTGCCATGGCAGACCTACGGCTCGGCCAACTCGATGTTCACTTGGGGTTGGATCTTTGGCGGCGAGTTCTTTGAGCCGGACACGAATACCATCACCGCCGACCATGAGCGCAATGTTATGGCCTTGGAGTGGATGAAGCAGTTGGTGGACGAAGTCGGCGGCTTTGAGAAGGTCGGTGGCTTCCAGGCCGGCTTTGGCACGGGCGAAAATCACCCCTTCTTCGTAGGCAAGACGGCCATGGCCCTATTTGGCCCGTGGGAGTTGTCCAATATCGCCCGCTTTGCGCCCGATCTGGAGTACGGCATCACCTTTGCCCCAGCCGGACCGCCGCCGGCAGAGCCGCACTCCTCCTGGGTCGGCGGCTGGTGCATCGGTATCCCACAGGGGGCTAAGCAGATTGAGCCGGCCTGGGACTTCCTCAACTGGCTCTGTGCCACCGACGAAGGGACCATCCTCTTTGGGCGGCTCTTCTCCCAGACCCCTGGCTATAAGGATTCCGCGTGGTATGACCTGTTGCCGGAAGAGAAGCCGGAGATGGTGCCCTTCCTTGACATCCTGCGCGAGGCGCGCCACCAGCGCCCGGTCATGCCCGCCCAGGCCTACTTCATGGGCGCCCTCCAGCGCAATGTAGACGCGGCCCTGCTCGGCGAAAAAAGCCCACAACAGGCGCTTGCCGACGCCACCGAAGAGACGCAGAACGAGCTGAACCGTATTCTCGAGCGCGGTTTCGAGGGCTAGGGGGCAGTGGGCCAGCACGCCCCTTGCGAAGAGACAGGGAGGACAGCTACGGCGCTGTCCTCCCTGTCGAGTGTGTCACCGGGAAGTGTATCACCAGGAGTAGATGCAATGGCGACAGCTTTACCTGCACCCGCCCCCCGCAAGCGTAGCGGCCTAACGCTTTGGGAGCGCCGCAATTTGATCAACGGCTTGCTCTTTACCCTGCCGGCGAT
>DATLZJ010000861.1:0-12937 GCA_035574055.1 Caldilineaceae bacterium | reverse complement strand
GACGCTGGCGGGCAGGATCAAGGAGCCGGTGACTACCGCCGCGCAGAAGAAGAGCGCGGGCCAGGTCCACCTATCTAGCGCTACCGGATGGCGTCTGCGACTCGCGCCGATGCCCGCCCGGTGATAGCGCCGGGCGCCCTGGATGCGCTGGCTCAACCAGAGGAGCGCAAGACTCAGCAGCACCAAGACCAGCGCCAACACCGACGCCAGGCTGCGGTCAAAGCTGCCCAGGTAGGTGACATAGATGGCGCGGGTGAAGCTGTTATAGCGCAGAATGGAGACCGCGCCGAAGTCGCTTAACACATAGAGCGCCACCAGCAGCGAGCCGGCGGCAATCGCCGGGCGCAGGCTGGGCAAGGTCACTCGCCAGAACGCGCCCCAGGGGCCAAAGCCCAGGCTGCGCGCCGCCTCCTCCTGGGCAGGGTCCAGGTTGCGCAGCCCGGCGCGGATGCTCAGGAACAGATAGGGATAGGTGAAGATGGTCAGCGCCCAGACTGCGCCCGGCAGCCCGTAGATAGAGGGCAGCCGGTCTACGCCGAGGGGTTCCAGCCAGCCCTGCACGATGCCGCGCGGCCCCATCATGGCAACCAGCGAGTAGCTGCCAACGTAGGAGGGGAAGACCAACGGCAAGGCGCAGAGAACGCTCCACCAATGGCGCCCTGGAAGGTCTGTGCGGACGGTCAGCCAGGCCAGCGGCAGGCCGATCAGCAAGGAGAGCGCAGTCACCAGCCCGGCCAGGAGAACGCTGTTGCCGATCACTTCCAACGTCGCCGGGCGCAGCAATAGCTCCAGCGCCCGGTCCAGACCGACATCGGAGGCGCGCAAGATCAAATAGGCCAGGGGCAGGAGCATCAGCAGCGCGATGAGGCCGGCGATGGTCGAGAGCGCCCACGCGCCCAGGGAACGCGGGCGGCGCGGCAGCGACCGGGGGCGAAGCGCCGTGCCCACAGCCGGCAAGGATGGGAAACGATTGGGCCAGGTTCTCACAGCAAATTCAGCTCTAGGGGCCGGCGGTGCGGCTTCCAACAGCAGGGTTGCATGGTTATCCGGATGGTTGGCTCGGCCCGCCTGCCCTTGCCGGTGGGCGTTCTCCCCGCAACGTCCCATAGGCGCGCATGGTTTGAGGCCACAACAACCAGATCAAACCCAGCAGCGGCTGAAACAGCGGGAAATAGCCGTAGTCTTCGCCGAAGTGACGCCAGACCGTTCGCCCCACCGCGGGTGGGTCAACTAGACTCCAGACGCCGATCACCAGCGTCATGGCCGTCTCAAAGCCGAGCACAACCACCGACAGCCACCAGGTCCAACGACGCCGGTAGGCAAACCCGATGGTAGCGGTCAGATAGCAGGCGGCAGCCAGGGCGCTCAAGAAGACCGGCAGGTAGTCGGTGATGTCGTCGCGCACAAACAATTGGTAGAGCGCCCGTGCGCCCGTAGAGAGGGCCAGGACGGGGTAGGAGACAGCCAGGATATAACCGGCGGGGCTGACCAGGTTTGCCCACAGCGCTTCCGCGGTGGAGCGGGGCGCGGGGTCGGCTACAGGGTTGTCCGCGTCGGGCCGGGGTTCCAGCCGCGCCGACTCAGCCATCGGCCACCCCCTTGGGTGTACAGGCCGGCAGCTTCAGCTCGTCCACCAACTGGGCCACCCAACGCTGCACGCGCGCCTCGGTCTGCTCCGGCTGGTTGTCTTCGTCCACCACCAAGCCCACAAACGAGCCATTGCGCACAGCCCAGGAGCCGGTAAAGTGGTAGCCCGCGGTCGGCCATGCGCCGGCCAGCCGCGCCCCTTGCGCCTCCAGCTTCTCAGCGATAAAGATCATGGCGTCGGCAAACGTATCGGGATAGCCCACCTGGTCGCCCAGCCCGAAGATGGCTGCGTGCTTCCCGCTGAGGTCCAGCTCATCCAGCTCGTTCAAGGCTTCTTCCCAGTCTCGCTGGAGCTGGCCCACATTCCAGGTAGGAATCCCGACCAGAATCGGGTTATAGTCGAGCATCTCGTCCAGGTAACATTCGGCCACATCCAACAGCTCCGCTTCAAGACCATAGTCCTGCAAGGCCGCTCGGATGCCCTCGGCTACGGCGGCGGTATGGCCATTGGTGCTGCCGTAGAAAATCCCAATCATTCTCGGCAGTAGTCAGCAGTCACCTGTCAGCAATCATCCTCACGCGCCCATTGACAAAGGCGCTGACCTGCGCCCGCAGCTCGTCATACTCACGCGTCACCGGGAAATCCGGATAATCGGCAACGACATTGGCCGGCGGGCGAAAGAGCACGCCACGGTCAGCGGCCTGCAACATACCGATGTCATTATAGGAGTCGCCCACCGCCAGGGTGCGAAAGCCGAGGTCGCGAAAGGCATGGAGCGCCTTGCGCTTGCCGTCTGTGACGCGCAGCCGGTAGCCGACCAGGTTGCCGGCTGCATCAATCTCCAGCCGGTGGGCGAAGATGGTGGCGTAGCTTAGCTTGGGCAGAAAGGGCGCGAGCAGCTCGTAAAAACTATCGGTAATGATGATCAGCGGCGCCTGCGCCCGCGCCCAGGCCAAAAACTCCATGCCCCCAGGCAAAACATCCATACCGGCGATCACGCTTTGCAGATCGGCAAGCCGAAGCCCGTGCTCGCGCAGCACACCGAGGCGCATCCGCATCAGCTCGTCATAGTCCGCGACATCGCGGGTGGTCAGCCGGAGCTGGTCAATGCCGGTGCGCTCAGCGACTGCGATCCAAATTTCGGGCAGCAAGATGCCCTCCAGGTCGGTTGCTACCAGCGGGGGCAGGGAATCAATCATCTCGTCAAATCCTCTGAGCAGGGTCGCGTTTGCCTGTCGCCCAATCGTTTGCTACGCTGACAGGCGTTTAACGTGTACAGTCTACCAGAGGCAGGGAGCGGAAAGCAAGCGAAAAAGTGGCTACGCGCACTTAAGCTTGGTTAACCTTTTCCTTAAGCAACCAATTTGACGACGGTGGATGCGTAGGGTACACTGGCCTTGTCTGAGTCTTGCATAGATTTTCATAGAATTCCGAATCTTTGCCAAATTGTAGGAAGCGGATGATGACGGCGCGCAACGGGCATCAGCAGGGGGGAGGGGGGAGGCCGGCGGTCTTCTGTATTGGCGTGAGCCACCATACTGCGCCTGTGGAGCTGCGCGAGCGATTGGCGGCGCTCCCGCCTGAATGGCTCAAGGGGCTGGAGGCGGGTGCGCCAACCTTGCAAGAGTGGGCGGTGGTCGCCACCTGCAACCGCTGGGAGTTGTATGGCGCCGGGCCGGCGCCGGCGCACGTTATGGTCGAGGCGTTGGCGCCCGCGCTCCAGGCCGCGTTGGGCAGCGACGCCAAGATGCTTCCCGCACATCTCTACGTTTACACAGACAAAGATGCAGCGCGCCATCTTTGCCGGGTGGCCGCCGGTCTCGACTCCCTCATCTTAGGCGAGTCGCAAATCCTCGGCCAGGTGACCGGCGCCTACACCGCAGGTGTGGAGGCCGGTACGGTCGGGCCTGCACTCTCGACGCTCTTTCGCGCCGCCATGCGCGGCGGCAAGCGCGCCCGCGCCGAAACCGCCATCAGCGCAAAGGCAGCCAGCATGAGCGCCGTGGCCGTGGCGATGGCCGAGCAGCAGATCGGGGCATTGCAGGGCAGGCGGGTCCTGGTCATTGGGGCGGGCGAGATCGCACAGTTGGCCGTCAAGGCGCTGCACGCGCGGCAAGCCGCTGCGGTTACGGTTGCCAACCGCACACGCGCCAAGGCCGAGGCCATCTTGCTGGATCACCGCTGGCGCGCCATTGGGCTGGATGGGTTGGCGGCGGCGCTAGACGAGGCCGACGTGGTCTTCTGCGCCACGCGCGCTGCCGAATTCATCATCACCGCCGAGATGCTAGCCCGCAGGAAGCCCCAGGAACCGCGCCAGGCGCGGCCCCTGGTGTTGATTGACTTGGCGGTGCCGCGCAACGTCGAGCCTGGGGTCGCCCACTTGCCTGGTATATCGCTTTGCGATGTAGATGACCTGCGGGTTCAGCTTGACCAGGGGCTGGCCGCCCGGCGCGGGGCCGTCCCGCTGGTGGAGGCGATCCTGGAGGAAGAGTTGGCGTCGTGGGAGCTGGAGATGCGCGAGCTGGGCCTGCGCCCGCTGGTGGTCGCCTTGCGCCAGAAGGCCGAGCAGATCCGTCAGGCCGAGGTCGAGCGCACTCTGCGCTTCCTCGGGGATGTGGACGAGGCCACCCGCAACCATATCCAACACCTCTCGCGCGCCCTGGTCAACAAGCTGCTCCACGAGCCGACCGTCCAGATCAAGGCGCTGGCCCAGGATGAGGATGCGGCAGCGCAGGTCGCAGCCATCCGCCAGCTATTTGGCCTTGATGCCGGCGTTGATGCCTCTACTGTTGGCTCCTCCGCTGTTGATTCCTCCGTTGAGGCTGCTTGGGTCGAGCAACCGGCGCTCAACGGCCGGCCCTCATCCTCTGTCCCGACGCCCCATGATGGCCGATCTCCATAGTCGCCACGAGCGCCCCGGCCCCATGGCGCAAGAGACGTGGCAGCCGGGGACGCTCCGCATCGGTACGCGCACCTCCCAGCTTGCCCTTTGGCAGACCGCGCACGTAGCTGCGCGCCTGCAAGCAGCCTGGCCCGGCCTGCGCTGCGAGCAAGTCTCGATCATTACCCAGGGAGACCGGCGGCTCGACCGGCCATTGCCTGAGATCGGCGGCAAAGGTCTCTTTACGGCAGAGCTGGAGCAGGCGTTGCTTACAGAAGAGATTGACCTGGCGGTCCATTCCCTCAAGGACCTGCCGGTGGAAAACACGCCGGGCTTGACGGTGGGCGCTGTCCTAAGCCGGGAGGATGTGCGCGATGTGCTGGTCGCGCCGGCAGGCGTCACATTGGCGACCCTGCCGCCGGGCGCTGTAGTCGGCACCAGCAGCCTGCGCCGCCAGGCCCAGCTTTTGGCCCTCCGCCCGGACCTTCGGGTGCGCCCCATCCGTGGCAATGTGGATACGCGTATCCGCAAGGTGCTGGCCGGGGAGTACGACGCCGCCGTGCTGGCCGGCGCCGGGCTGGAGCGGCTGGGACTGGCGCACCATGTAGCCGAGCGGCTATCGCTGGATGTGATGCTGCCCGCTCCTGGCCAGGGCGCTTTGGCCGTGCAGTGCCGGGCCGGCGATGTGCGGGTGCGCGAGCTGCTGGCCCCACTGGAGGAGACGCCGGTGCGGATCGCCACCTATGCCGAGCGGCGGCTGCTCTGGCTGCTGGGCGGGGGCTGTTCGGCGCCTATTGCGGCCTACGCCGTGCCTGATCCGGATGGCTCGGTGATGCTCAAGGCGCGTGTCGGCGCGCCGGATGGGCGCCGGCTGCTCGAGGCGACGGCGACTCGCCCCTCCGCCGATTCCGCCGCCGTGGACGCGGCGACGGCGCTCTTCCGCCAGGGGGCAACGGCCCTGTTGAGCGGGCCGGATCAGCCGCCTACCTCGCCGCTCGCAGGCAAACGCGTCGTGATTACCCGCAGCCGGGAGCAGGCTGACGAGATAGCGGTGAGGTTGGCGGCAGCCGGCGCGA
Source organism: Caldilineaceae bacterium (assembly GCA_035574055.1). GTDB lineage: Bacteria > Chloroflexota > Anaerolineae > Caldilineales > Caldilineaceae > QEUY01. The sequence continues at coordinate 7,392 of DATLZJ010000861.1, read as the reverse complement.
CGCCGCTGTTGGCGCCTGCTATTGAGATCGTCCCAAACCCAGATCGGGCGGCGCTCGACGCCGCGCTGGAGCCGTCGAGCGGCCTTGCGTGGATCGTCTTTACCAGCACCAACGCGGTCGAGTGCTTTTGGCGCTATTATCAGGAACGGGCAGATGCGGGCAGCGCCTGGCGCGGGCCGCGGTTGGCGGCGATTGGCCCGGCGACCGAGCTGGCGCTCCTGCTCCGCGGCCTGCCGGTCAGCTATGTGCCCGCAGCGCACACGGGCGAGGCGCTGGCCGCCGGGTTGCCTTTCAACCCAGGCGACCGTATCCTGCTTCCACGTGCGGCCATTGCGCGGGAGAGCCTGCCCCGGCAACTGGCGGCGCGGGGCGCCCAGGTCGAAGACATACCACTCTACGATACCCAGCCCGCCCCTTTTTCGAGCGAGACGCTGGCAATGTTGAAGGGCGGCTTCGACGTGGTTACCTTCACCAGCGGCTCAACGGCGCGTAGCTTTGTGGCGGCGGCTCGCGCCGATGAGGAGGTGGCGCAACTGCTGGCTGCTGCGCTCATCGCCTGTATTGGCCCGGCCACGGCGGCGGTCGTCGAAGAGCTGGGCTTGCACCCTGCCATCATCGCCCAAGAGCAATCGGCCCCCGGCCTGCTTGCTGCGCTGCACCGTCACTTTGCGCTAGCGTGAACCGCAAAGGCGCGAAGAGCGCAAAGGTATGAGAAAGAGAGAGCGAAGAGAAGGAAAAGGAGAACGCCATCATGTGCGCGCTGCCCGTGGCTCCAATCAGGGACGTTGAGACGATGCCGGCGGATGCCCTGCCTGGCGCGGTGCGGCCCCGGCGTCTGCGCCGGACGCCCGCGCTGCGCGCGCTGGTCCGGGAGACCTCCCTTGCGCCCGATGATTTCATTTATCCCCTCTTTCTGGTCCACGGCCAGGAGGTCCAGCGGCCCATCAGTTCCATGCCTGGCGTCGCGCAACTGTCAGTAGACCAGGCGGTGCGCGCTGCCGCCGAGGCCGCCGATCTCGGCATCCGGGCTGTTCTGCTCTTTGGCATTCCCGCAGCCAAAGACCCGGTTGGGCTGGAGAACTATGCCGATGACGGCATTGTGCAGCAGGGGGTGCGCGCGCTCAAGCAGGCGCTGCCGGAGCTGGTGGTGATCACCGACGTCTGCCTATGCGAGTACACCGACCACGGCCACTGCGGGCTGCTCAACCACCGGCATGAGCCGGGCGCCAACGGCCATCTACATCTGGAGGAAGGATACGTCCTCAACGACGAGACGCTTGGCGTCTTGGCGCAGGTAGCCCTTTCCCATGCCCGCGCCGGGGCAGATATTGTCGCGCCCAGCGGCATGATGGACGGCATGGTCACGGCCATTCGCCATGCGTTGGATACCCACGACTTTGCCCACATCGCGATCATGTCCTATGCCGTCAAGTACGCCTCTGCCTTCTATGGGCCGTTCCGCGAGGCGGCCGAGGGCGCGCCTAAGTTTGGCGACCGCAAAACCCATCAGATGGACCCTGCCAATGCGCGCGAGGCCCTGCGCGAGGCGGCGCTCGATGTGGCAGAGGGGGCCGACTTCTTGATGGTCAAGCCCGCGTTGGCGTACCTCGATGTCATCCAGCGGCTTCGCCAACAATTCCCGTCGCTGCCGCTGGCCGCCTATAATGTGAGCGGCGAATATGCCATGATCAAAGCCGCCGCCGCCAATGGCTGGCTGGACGAACGCAGCGCCGTCCTGGAGACGTTGACCGGCATCAAACGGGCAGGGGCAGACTTGATTATCTCTTACCATGCGCCGGATGCGATCCGCTGGCTGCGGTCGGGTACATGACTGCTGGCTGTTGACGACTGACGACTGGCTAGTAGCTGTCTTTAACTCAACGGATGAATGCTGGTGTTGCCAAATACGAGAGATGCTATGAAACCCAATGGACTGACGATTCAGGATCGTACCACGCCGAATGACCTTGAGGACACCGACATTCGCGAGAAGGGGCGCACAGCCACAGGTGAGACCATCGCCACAGACCGGCGCCTCTTTATGCAGTTCATGGCCTTTGGCGATGTCCGCGATACCCGCGCGCTGGTCCGGGCGCTGGAGGATGCGCGGCTGGCGGGCGTCCTCTACGAAGACATCAACGACCCGCGCGGGGTGGGGCTGCTGACCTTCTCCGAATCCCCCGACTACTTCTTGAACGAGGTGCGCGGCTTCCTCACCCACGGCCCCTTCGCCGATCTCACGCCCAAGCCGGAACATACCATGCTGGGGCGGACCTACACCATCGGCTATGAGTCGGACCTGGACGAGACGCTGGTCTACCGCCCGCGGCGGCGGGTCTGCGACCCGAACCTGCCCTGGGCGATTTGGTACCCGCTTCGCCGATCCGGCACCTTTGAACAACTCAGCCCCCAAGAGCAGAATGTCATCCTCATGGAGCATGGCGGCATTGGCCGGGCCTTCGGGCGGGCCAAACTGGGCTATGACATCCGCCTCGCCTGCTATGGGCTGGACAAGCACGACAATGATTTTGTGGTGGGCCTGGTGGGGCCGCAGCTCTACCCGCTCTCCATGATTGTCCAGCGCATGAGGAAGACCAAGCAGACATCGCTTCACCTGGAGCGGCTCGGCCCCTTCTTCATCGGCAAAGTGGCCTGGCAGGCGAGCAATGACCAATAACATTTCCCAACCGGAGCCGGTTGCGCCGTTCCTGCGCGCCTGCCGCGGGCTGCCCACAGACTACACCCCTGTCTGGTTGATGCGCCAAGCCGGGCGCTATATGGCCGAATACCGGGAGCTGCGGGCCAAATACACGCTGCTGGAGATGATCCGGTCGCCGGAGTTGGCGGCCCAGGTCACACTCCAGCCGATCCAGGCCTTTGACCTGGATGCGGCCATCATCTTCGCCGATATCCTGCCCCCCTTGGTGGGGATGGGGTTGCAGCTCCAATTTGTCAAGGGAGAGGGACCGCAGATTGACAACCCGCTGCGTCGCCCCGAAGACATTGACCGCCTGGCGACGCCCCCGGCCCAAGAGACCTTGGGGGCTACCTTGGAAGCCGTCCGCTTGGTGGCCGCCGAGCTGGCCCCGCGCAACATCCCGCTGATCGGCTTTGCCGGCGCCCCCTTCACCTTAGCCAGTTACGCCATCGAAGGGGGCAGCTCGCGCAACTACACCCGCACCAAGGCCTTGATGTACAGCGAGCCGGCCGCCTGGAAGCGGCTGATGGTCAAGCTCGTCACCGTCCAGGCGGACTATCTATTGGCCCAGGCCAAGGCGGGCGCGGCGGCCCTGCAAGTCTTTGACTCCTGGGCCGGTCAGGCGCTGGGGCGAGACGACTACCGCCGTTTCGTCCAGCCCTATAACCGCATGTTGTTCGAGGCCCTGCGCCGGGCAGACGTGCCTGTGATCAACTTCAGCACCGGCGCAGCCGCCTACATTGACGAGGTGGCAGCAGCCGGCGGCGATGTGATCGGTGTTGACTGGCGGATGCCGCTGGGCTGGTATTGGCAACGAATCGGCTATCAGCGGGCGATCCAGGGCAACTTGGACCCGGCGCTGCTGCTGGCGCCCTGGCGCGAGCTGCGCCATGAGATTGATGCGCTCTTGGCCGAGGCCGCAGGCCGGCCCGGCCATATCTTTAACCTGGGCCACGGGATTCTGCCGGAGACGCCAGTGGACACGGTGCGCCGCGTCGTTGACTACGTTCACGAGCAGACAAGGGGCGCGACTGCCGGCCATCCAGCAGCAGAACATAGGCAAGAGAAGATAGAAAATAGCCCCGCGCGCGCAACTACCTCCTATTTTCTATCGCCTACTTCCTTTGAAAGCCACCGGCCACCCCGCTACCCCATCGGCGTCCTCATCATGGCCTATGGCGGGCCGAACTCGCTGGATGATATCCCCGGCTATCTTGCCGACATTCGTAGCGGACGGCCGACGCCGTCCGAGGTGGTGGAGGAGATTACTCACAACTACCAGCAGATCGGCGGCAAGTCGCCGTTGTTGGAGATCAGCCGCCAGCAGACGGCCGCCGTAGCCGCCCAGCTTGACCCGGCGCTCTTTCGCTGCTACCTGGGGATGCGCCACTGGTCGCCCTGGATCGAGGAGGTGATCGGGCAGATGGTCGAGGACGGCATCACCCACGCCGTCAGCCTTGTGCTCGCGCCTCACTTCAGCAAGTTGAGCGTCGCCAAGTATCAGGAGCGGATCGCCGATGGGTTGAAGATGGCCCACGGCGAGATTGCCTTTGAGCATATCGCCAGCTACCATGATGCGCCCAAGTATATCGAGGCGCTTGCCAACCGGGTGGTGGAGGGCCTGGCCGTCTGGCCGGAGGCGGAGCGGGGGCGCGTCCATGTCGTCTTTAGCGCCCACAGCCTGCCCACGCGGATTCTGCGCATGGGCGACCCCTATGACAGCCAGTTGCGCGAGACGGCCCGGCTGGTCGCCGCGCGGGTCGGGCTGCCCGATGAGCGATGGTCCTGGAGCTACCAGTCGGCAGGCCGTAGCCCGGAACCCTGGCTTGGCCCACAACTGGAGGAGCATCTGCCTGTGCTGGCAGGCCAAGGCATCCGCGATGTGATCATCGTCCCCGTCGGTTTCGTCTCGGACCATGTTGAAATTCTCTACGATATTGACATTAAAGCCCAGGAGGTAGCGCGCGGGCTGGGTATGAAGCTGGTGCGGCCCCCGGCGCTCAACACGGACCCGCTCTACATTGCCACCTTGGTTGACCTGATCCGTGAGCACGCAGCCCAATGGCTGCCGGCGACTGCGCAAGCGTAAGAGAAGCAGCCGTTTGTCCCTTCCCACCAACAGCGAATAAAGGATCGAAGATGAAAATCGCTGCCTCCCAAGCCTACTACGCCGAAGCCTGTACGCTGCTGCCGGGCGGCGTCAACTCGCCTGTGCGCGCCTTTCGCGCCGTGGGCGGCCAGCCCCTTTTTATCGAGCGGGGGGAGGGCGCCTATCTGGTTGATGTAGACGGCAACCGCTTTGTAGACTATGTGATGTCTTGGGGACCGCTGATCCTGGGCCACGCCCATCCGGATGTCGTGGCGGCGCTCCACGAGGCAATCCTGCGCGGCACCAGCTATGGCGCGCCCTGCCCGCAAGAGCTGGAGCTGGCGAAGCTGATCACGGCGCAGATGCCGAACATTGAAATGGTGCGCTTTGTCAACTCTGGCACCGAAGCCACCATGAGCGCGTTGCGGCTGGCGCGGGCCTACACGGGCCGGAACAAGATCATCAAGTTTGAGGGCAACTACCACGGCCACGCCGATATGCTGCTGGTTCAGGCCGGCTCTGGGGTGGCGACGTTGGGGCTGCCCGACTCGCCGGGCGTCCCAGCGGCGACGGTGGCTGATACGCTGACGGCCCGCTATAACGACCTGGCCGGGGTCGAGCAACTGTTCGACCGCTTTGGCAAGGAGATCGCCGCTGTCATTGTTGAGCCGGTGGCGGGGAACATGGGGCTGGTGCCGCCGCAGCCAGGGTTCTTGCAGGGGTTGCGCCGGCTGACCGCTGATGCGGGCGCGCTGCTGATCTTCGATGAGGTCATGACCGGCTTCCGCGTCCATCCGGGCGGCGCGCAGACGTTATTTGACATAAAACCTGATTTGACGGCACTGGGGAAGGTGATCGGTGGGGGGCTGCCGGTCGGGGCCTACGGCGGGCGGCGTGAGATCATGGAGATGGTTGCGCCTGTGGGGCCGATGTACCAGGCCGGTACCTTGTCGGGCAATCCATTGGCGATGACTGCCGGGATTGCGACGCTGCGCGGGCTGGCGGCGCCCGGTGTATGGGAGCGGATCGAAGGGCAGGGGGAGAAGTTGATGGCGGGGCTGGCGGCTGCGGCCGAGGAGGCGCATGTTCCGATTTCGCATAGCAGAATCGGCACGATGTTTGGCCTCTTCTTCACCGCGCGGCCGGTGGTGGACTGGCCGACGGCGAAACAGGCTGACACCAACCGCTATGCGCAATATTTCCAGACCCTATTGGCCCACGGGGTCTATATGGCGCCCTCACAATTCGAGGCCGGTTTCTTGTCCATTGCCCACGGCGACGACGAGATCCAGCAGACCATCCGCGCCGCGGAAGTGGCGTTTGACAATTTGGCGCAGAACTGACCTCAGGAGACAAGAGGACCCTTCCAGCGGTCGGAGCACCAGAAGACATAGATGGCTGTGCTGCCATAGGGCCAGCGGGCAAGGCAGCGCGCCGTATTGAGGTGGTACAGTGTTGTTGTGAGCTTAGTGTAGCCGACCTCCAGCGGCGCTCTCATCGGCGGAATCTCTTCGGTTATCGAACCGGCCAGCTTGCTTCGCACACCGACATAGAGGGAATGGCGCCACTCAAAATAACCATCTCCGATGTCGGAGCCGCCTGTGAACTTGGCTGAAAAGCTATTGAGAACGGTGTTGGACGTTTGAGCGTGTAAGGCCGCCCGAAATGTCTTCTGCAAGCCGGTCAATAGTTGGTTGTTCTGGGCCCGGCTTCGGTCATAATGTGGTTCAGCACCCAGTTCTATCGTGGTCCAGAGGATCTCGCCGTAGCACAACCCACTCCAGAGCAGAGAAAATATATAGCCGTGGTAGATCGTGAGCCGTATTGGATCCCATTCTTGAAAGAGGGCGTTGACAAGATCCCGTGGAAAAGTATCGTCGCGAATCTCTCTCAAGTATCGGTAACATATGGCTGCATAGTCTGGCTCCTCCATAAGTGCGTCATTGATGGCATCATATAACCGGATGTGGTATCCGCGAGGCTCAGTGTACACGACAGCGTGCTCCCCATCTTAAGCGCCAGGTTATAACTTCACGCGCTCGTTTGCAATGCGAGAGGCTTCGACGTACCGTGCAGGCATGGCGATGGACTTCCACCCGCCGGCGTCTCGCAGGGCAAATGTATCGGTGCCTTGTGCGACGGCGCGTGTGGCCCAATAGTGCCGGCAATCGTGGGGAGACAACTGAGGCACGCCAATGGCTGTGCCGTGCTTCCTTACGAGTGCAGCAATGGCTCGCACGGTTATTCCGCGCTCCGAGACTTTGTTCCCTTTCAGCATTGCCCGGATCAGTGGTCCCTCCAGAGGAAAATTGATGCCGGCTAGCCACTTCTCGGCAGCCACGAGCGTATCGGGCGTCATTCGATGTGTTTGGACGAGGTCTACTTTGCTACGATAGAACGTAAACGTAGCGGAGTCCAGGTTGAGTTCGCTCACCTGGAGCCCCGCCACTTCGCCTACGCGTAGGCCATGATCAAGAAGCAGGCACAAGATCAAAGAATCCCGATAGCCAACCAGGGTGTCGGGATGATCATTCTTCAGCGCCGTAGCCTGCTCCAGGGTTAGTATTGCGCTTTGCGGCTTCTTGGCGCCCACACGGCTCGTATC
>DATLZJ010000860.1:0-3350 GCA_035574055.1 Caldilineaceae bacterium | reverse complement strand
GGCGATACCTATGACATCGTTCAGGTCGAAGGGATCGAGATGGCCCAATATGCCCGCCATGCTGCCGGCCGCGCGCCGGTCGTCTTCGATGACCACAACTGCGAATACCTGCTCCAGCAGCGCAACGCCCTCAACGACCTGCGCGTGCCGCGCCGCTGGCACGCCGCCGGCTATAGCCTGGTCCAGTGGCAAAAGCTCCGGCGCTATGAGGCCCAGGTCTGTCGGGAGGCAGCCGCCGTCGTCGCCGTCAGCGGGCCGGATCGGGCCGCGCTCTGGCGGCTGGTTCCAGAGGCGGCGATCACCGTCATTCCCAATGGCATTGATCTGGCCGCCTACCCGCCCGCCGAGCCGGACCCTGCGGACTCGTCCCCAACCCTGCTCTTCACCGGCAAAATGGACTACCGGCCCAACATTGATGCGGCGCTCTGGTTTGGCCGCGCGGTGCTGCCCCTGATCCTAGCTCGCCGGCCCGATGTACGCTGGCAGATCGTGGGGCTGAATCCACATCCCCGGCTCGACGTTCTCCGCCGCCTGCCTCAGGTCGAGATCACCGGCGCCGTAGACGATGTACGCCCCTATCTGGCGGCTGCCGCCGTCTACATCATCCCCATGCGCGTCGGTGGGGGCACCCGCTTCAAGGCGCTGGAGGCGATGGCCGCGGCCAAGCCCATTGTCAGCACATCCCTGGGGGTCGAGGGCCTGCCTGTCGCCGATGGGCGAGAGTTGTTGCTGGCCGATTCGCCGTTGGAGTTCGCTGCGGCCATCCTGCGCTTATTGGATGACCGGGCGCAAGACGGCAGCCTGGGCCGGTCCCTGGGCGCCGCCGCCCGGCGTCTCGTCGCCGACCGCTACACCTGGGAGACGATCCTCCCCGCGCTGGAGCAGCTCTACACGACCTTACGCCCGGTACACCCAACGTTGCCCCAGGCCAAAGGAGTTCAGCCATGAGCATAGAGACAAGCAACGACATCAGCAGACGCGACCCGGCAAATGGGCTACGGGTTGGCTTTATCGGAGCCGGCTGGACCGAACGGGTCCAGATTCCGACCTTCTTGCTGGGCGGCCTGCACGCCCAGGCCATCAGCGCCGGCCACGAGGAGAACGCCCGCCGCGTGGCAGCCAAATTCAACATTCCGGAGGTCTACGCCGACTGGCGCGACCTGCTGCGCTCGGAGAACGTTGACCTGGTCAGCATCGTAACGCCGCCCCACCTGCATTGCGAGATGGCGTTGGCCGCGCTACGCGCCGGCAAGCACGTCATCTGCGAGAAGCCAACCGCGCTCAATGTGGCCGAGGCAGAGAACATGTTCGCCGCCGCCCAGGCGGCCCCCGGCCAGCTTGCCATCATTGACCATGAGCTGCGCTTTCATCCCCTGCGCGCCCACATGCGCCAACTGCTGCGCGAAGGCTACATCGGCAGCCCCCTCTATATCGAGCTAGATTGGCTCTACGGCCATCGCCTCAACACCCAACTTCCCTGGAACTGGCACAGCGACGCCGACCGGGGCGGCGGCAGCCTCGGCTCATTGGGCAGCCATCTCATTGACCTGGCGCGCTGGCTATTGGGCCGGATCGATGCCCTCTCGGCCCAGCTCCAGACAGCCCACTTTCTCCGCATTGACCCAGACGCCCAGGCCCAGCGTCGCGTCACTGCCGACGACTACGCTCATCTCATGCTCCAGTTCGGCTCCGGCATCCAGGGGCGGATCACCGTCAACGCCCTCTATCCCGAAGATAAGGGAATGAGCGTGCTGCTGGTCGGCACGGAAGGCGCGCTGCGGATTGACTACGCCGACCGTCTATGGGGGATGCGAACACCGAACTACCCCAAGGGGACCTGGGTCGAAATTCATCCCGGCGGGCCGGTGGTGGACCGGGCGGCCCTGCCCAATGCCAGCCCCTTTACACTCGGCAGCTACTTCCTGGCGCGCGCCCTAGCCGAGGCCCACAAACAGGGGGGCCTGCTGGCCCTGCCGGATGCAGCAACCTTCTACGATGGGCTGGTTGTGCAGCGTGTCCTGGATGCGGCCCGGCGCAGCCAGCGTGAGCGGGTATGGGTGCGGCTCTAGCCGGAAGAAGGACGCCTAAGGCCCCCAGGTCAGGCGCTCCTGGAACCACTCATACTCGCCGCGGCCGAAGTCGCCGGGCAGGTCAAACAGCCGGCGCGGGTCGCTTCCATCCGGGCGCATAACATAGACCGACCAGATGCCGTCTCGGTCGGTCAGGAAGGCGATATAGCGGCCATCGGGTGAGGCGGTCGCCAGCCCATCGCGTGCGGGGTGGCTGGTCAGTTGTTGCAGATCGCTGCCATCGGCATTCATGCTGTAGATATCCCAGTTGCCGCTGCGGTCCGACATCATCAAGATGCGGCTGCCCAGGTTATCGGTGGGCACATCGCCGGGCCAGCCGCTGGCGCTGATGGGCATCCCGCCCTGGGTATCCACCACCTGGACGCCGCAGATACTGCCGCCCTCCCAGTAGTTGCAGCCGTTGAAGGCGATCCGCCCGTCGGCCAGGAAGATGGGATACCGGCCAAACAACTCCCACGCCTGGTACATCATGGGCGGCCGGTCGTCGCGATTGCTCGGATCGTCCTGCAAGTAGATGCGGTGCTGGCGGTCGCCCATATGGGCCGAATCAAAGACCAGCATCTTGCCATCCGGCGACCAATGGGGATGGGCGTCTTCTGGGTGGGCGCTGATGATCCAAGGGTCCTCGCCGTTCGGCCCCATCTGCACCAGATTGTCCATGCCCCCGCCTTCGGCATTGGCCGCCAGATGGCCCCATAAGTTGAAGTCGGGCTGGCGCCGGTTGGGGATCGGCGTCAGATGGATGCGCGCCCCCAGGTCGTAGATATAGACATCGGGCCGGTCGGTGCGCAGATTCCACAGCGCATAGGCAATCCGCCCGCTTAAATCAGCAGGTGGGGGCAGCGGCGTCGGCGAGGGGGTAGCTGTCGCCGTCTCGGTTGGCGTAGGGCTAGGCGTGGGCGTATTGGTCACGGTCGGTGTGGCAGTCGCAGTCGGCGTCGCCGATGGCGGCGACGTGGCAGACGGCGTCGGGGTAGAAGATGGGGTGTAGGTCGCCGCCGGCGGGCGCGGGGTTGCGGTCGGCGCCGTGGTTGGCGTGCTTTCTGGGGTATCCGTCGCGTCCACGACAACGGCGCTGCGCAAGGTTGGCCGGGGATTGCCCGTCTCCTCCGGCGGCTCCGCGCCATCCCCGTTGCCTGCTCCGCCCTCACCGGCTGATTCCGGCGTCGCCGCGGCGCTACCCGTCTCACGCGCCAGCGCGCCGGCTGCGACCCGCTGGAGCGGGCGCGGCGTCACCGTCGGCAAGAGCGGAACGTCCCC
>DATLZJ010000859.1:0-2583 GCA_035574055.1 Caldilineaceae bacterium | reverse complement strand
GACCGCCGATCTGAAGCGCCCACCCACGTGACCGCCGGCATTGGCGCTCGCGCCGACTTTTCACAAATCCGCTATGCCCAGTGTTGGGAAGACGCTGATGTGCTGGTGCAGGCGCTTGCGCCCCGCCTCCTTTCAGCAAATGCGCCGCGTCTGCTCTCCATCGCCTCGGCGGGCGACAACACCCTGGCGCTGCTCGCCCAGGGGCCGCAACAGGTCATCGCGCTGGACCTGAGCCAAGCCCAGATCGCGTGCCTGGAGCTGCGGGCGGCGGCCTACTGCTGCCTCGACTATCCTGAAATGCTGGAGCTGCTGGGGGCGCGGCCAAGCGTGCGCCGCAGCGCTCTCTATGCCCGTTGCCGCGGCAGGCTGTCCACCGCCGCCCAACGCTTCTGGGATGCTCGCCCCACCGAGATCGAGCAGGGCGCGGCGACGGTGGGCCGCTTCGAGCGATATTTGCGCCTCTTTGGCACACGGATTCTGCCGCTGATCCACTCGCGCCGGGTGCGCGCCCAGCTCCTCCAGCCCCGTCCCCAGGCCGAGCGCGAGCGATTTTATGAAGAGGTCTGGAACAACCGGCGCTGGCGGGCGCTCTTTCATCTCTTCTTTTCGCGCTGGGTGATGGGCCGGCTGGGCCGCTCCCCCGCGTTTTTTGATTACGTGGAGGGCAACGTCGCGGGCCGCTTGCTGGAGCGCACCCGCTATGCGCTGACTGTGTTGGACCCCAGCGCCAACCCGTATCTCCAGTGGATTCTCTTGGGCCGTCGCGGTCCCGCACTGCCCTATGCGCTGCGCCCGGAGCACTTCCAGCCCATTCGCGCTCACCTGGACCGGCTGGAGTGGCATTGCCTGTCGCTGGAGCAATATCTAGAGCAGGCGCCGCCCGCGCGCTTTGACGGCTTCAACTTGAGTGATATCTTTGAGTACATCTCACCGCCCGCCGCCGAGGCGCTGCTGGCGAAGCTGGCGGATGCCGGGCGGCCGGGCGCGCGGCTGGTCTACTGGAATCTGCTGGCCCCCCGGCGCCGCCCTCCCTCCCTGGCCCATCGCCTGCGCCCCCTGGACGACCTGGCCGCACGGCTCTTTGCACAGGACAAGGCCTTCTTCTACAGCGCGCTGGTCATCGAGGAAGTGAGCGGATCGAGGAAGTGAGCGAATCGTAGAAGTGAGTGAATCCTAGAAGTGATTATCGAGGAAGTGATCTCGGCGCGGCCGATGGGGTGCGGAGAATCGGGTGCTAGAGTGGCTTAAGATCGGCCTGGTGATAGGCGCAATCGGCGGGCTGATGGCCGGCCTGGCCGTCTACCAGCGTCGCTATCGCCCCCATCCTGAGTGGGTGCGCAAGCTGATGCATATGGGCGCGGGGCTGACGGCGCTGGCGCTGCCGTGGCTCTTTGCTGGCCCCTGGCCGGTGGTGGCGCTGGCGCTGCTTGCGGCCGCGGCCATGGCTGCGGTCAAATGGCTGGCAGTCCTGCGCCGGAGCATCGGCCAGGTGACCGGCGGCGTGCTGCGCGCCAGCCTGGGCGAGATCTGCTTTCCCCTGGGCGCCGGCGCGCTCTTTGTGATGGCCGCAGGCGACCGGCTGCTCTACACCATTCCTTTGCTCATCCTCACCTTTGCCGACGCCAGCGCCGCGCTGATTGGCGTCTTCTACGGCGTGCGCCGCTACACCACGTCCGAGGGGGACAAGACGCTGGAGGGGTCGCTGGCCTTCTTCCAGGTCGCTTTCCTCAGCACCCTGGCGCCGTTGCTGCTCTTCAGTGATGTAGGGCGAACCGAAACGCTGCTCATCGCCCTGCTCATGGCGCTGCTCTCCATGCTGCTGGACGCCATTGCCTGGTGGGGGCTGGACAATCTGCTCATCCCGGTCTTAACGTTCCTGATGCTGCGCGTCTTTCTGCGCCTGGATGCGGCGACGCTCACCCTTCAGTTGGTCGTGACTGTCGCCATGATGGCTTTTGTGCTCTTCTGGCGCAAGCGCACCACCCTCAACGACAGCGCGGTGCTGGCGACGGTGGTCTACGGCTATCTCTGCTGGACGTTGGGCGGCTGGCAGTGGCTGCTGCCGCCGCTGCTCCTCTTCCTGAGCTATAACGTCCTCTCCCCGTCCGATGTGAAGCAGGACAGCCGGCCCTACACCGTGCAGGTGGTGCTGGGTGTCGGGGCCGTGGGGATGGTCTGGCTGATGTTGGCGGCGGCCAGCAACAGCCCCGGCCTCTACTATCCTTACATGTTGAGCTTTGCCGCCCAGCTCGCCATGATTGGGCTGGCGCGCCAACTGCGCGTTGGGCCGATGCCGGTCGGCCTGGTGTTGGTCTGGAGCGTGCTGGTCAGTTGGCTGCTGCTCTTTGTGCCCTTTGTGTTGATTGCCGGTCCTGAGTTCGACCGCCGCGGCGAGGTGTGGCTCTATGCCGGCGCGGGGTTGGTCTGCGTGGCTGTGGGCGCGGCCCTTTTCACCGTCACCCAGAGCGGGCCGGACGGCTATCGCAACACTACCCGCCGCTGGCTCTTCCAGACCTTGAGCGCCGCCCTGGCCTCCCTCCTGGGCTTTGCCGCGGTGCAAACCGTCTAGTGCTAAATACGATG
>DATLZJ010000858.1:0-2691 GCA_035574055.1 Caldilineaceae bacterium | reverse complement strand
TTGGGGCTGCCCGAATCGCTCCACGAGCTGGCGCTGGCGCGGGTGGACCGGTTGCCCGAAGAGGCTAAGTTGACGCTCAAGGTAGCCAGCGTGGTTGGCCGCATCTTTGAGTTCGATGTGCTGGCGCGCGCCCATCCGGCGCTGCCGGAGCCGGACCAACTGCGCGCACAGCTTTCCCTGCTCCACGAGCGTGAGCTGGTGATGCCTGTGAAGGCGGATGGTTTATGGCCGGTGGCTGATGGCCCAGAGGCAGAAGCTCGTCCCGCTCCTCCGGCTACCCGCCACCCGCCACTCGTCTACACCTTCCAGCACAACTTGACCCAGGAGGTGGTCTACGAAACCCTGTTGGCGAGCCAACAACAGGAGCTGCATTGGGCCATTGGCGATGCATTGGAGCAGGCGCAGCCGGGCGCGGTGGAACGGCTGGCGCATCACTATACCAGCGCCGACCTGAGCCGAGCGGAGACGCGGCAGCGGGCCTTGCACTATCTGGACCGGGCCGCTGCTAAAGCGCGGCAGGACTTCGCCAACGAGACGGCGCTGCGCTTTTTGGACCAAGCCTTGAGCCTGGAAGAGCGATGGGCGTGGCACAAGGCGCGGGTCGAGCTGTTGCATCTGCTGGGGCGCCGGAGCGAGGAGGCGAGCGCGCTGGCTGCGCTGGCTTCGTGGCCGGATGCCCCGCCGGATGAGCTGGCCCTGCTGGAGAGCCGTTATGATGAGGCGGTGAACGACTATGACGCGGCGACGGCAGCGGCCCATCGCTTGCTGGACATCGCCAGGGCCGGAGGCCGGCGCGATCTGGAGGCCGCCGGTCTGGTGCAACTGGCGAGCATCGCAGGCCGCGAGGGCAACTATGCCCAAGAAGGAGCCTACTACCGCCAGGCGTTGGCCGTCGTGGAAGATAGCCTGGCGCCGGCGGAAGCAGCCATTGATATCCACTATGGGCTAGGGACGGTCTATCGCCAGCAGGGTGAGTATGAGGCGGCTGAGGAGCATTACCAGGCGGCGTTGGCCTTGGCGCGGCGGAACAACCGGCTGGCCGACGAGGCGCGCGTCTTGACGGCGCTGGGCGTGGTGGCGCAGCGAATGCGGCGGCTGGATGTGGCGCTTCAATACGCCGAGCGCTCGCTTGGCATCCGGCGGTTGGTCGGGGATCGGGCCGGGGAGAGCGCTAGCCTCTTGAGCGCAGCCAATGTGCTGACCGATGACCTGGGAGACTATGGCCGGGGGCTGGTTCTGCTCAAGCAAGCTCTGGCGATTGAGCAGCGCCTGCGCAACCGCTGGGCTGAGGCGAGTGTGCTCAACTCGCTGGGGATTGTCCATCTGCTGATAGGTCGGCTGGACGAGGCGGCTGATTATCTTCAGCGCGCGCTGGCGATCTGTGAGGAGATCGGCGCGGCGGCAGGCCAGGCCCATGTGCTCTGCAACCTCGGCCAAGTCCAGCGGGAGCAGGGCAAGCTGGCGGAGGCGGCAGCGAGCTTTGCGCGCGGGCTGACGCTGGCCGAATCCTTGGGCGACCCGCTGACCCAGGCCCAATACTGGAGCGAGATGGGGCTGCTGGCGCTGCGCCAGGGTAAACCGGTGGATGCGGCCCGCTTGGCCGTCAAGGCGGCGGCCCAATTGCGTGAGCTGGAGGTGGAGGCGCTGGCGACGGCGGACCTTTGCACATTCGCCGAGGCGTCCCATGCGCTGGGCGACGGTGAACGCGCATGGGGGAGCGCCCATGAGGCGCTGGCTTTGCTGGATGCGTGCGGCGGCAGCGGCCCGGATTACCCGCACCGCGACTACTACCGCTGCGCCGCCATCCTGGAGGCATATGATGATCAAGCGGCAGCCGCCCGCGCGCGTGCCGCCGCCTATCGGCTCTTGATGGAGCGGGCCGCCAGGATCAGCGACCCAGAGGTGCGCGCCAGCTACCTCCAGGCCATCCCCATCCACTCGGCTATTGTGGCAGAGGGGAATTAATCGTCAATTTTCTCTCCTATCTCCGCACTGTGGGCAGGAAGTGCTGCACGGGGCCGCTGAACAGCGCGTAGATCGCATTGGCCGGAATGATCGCGGAGGCTACCTTGCCCTCGTTCCCCTCGACTACCCGTGTGGCGACGGGCTGCCAGGCGCTGCCGTTCCAGTAGCGGATCACCAGCGGCGGTTCCTCCTGAGCGGTCGAGCCGGGGCGCGCGGCGGCAGCGTGAGCAAGGATTGGTACGGCAGCCGAGTCAATGCGCACCACGACGCGGTCGGCCAGGTCCGGCGGCCAGGAGATCACCCGATAGGCGTCGCTGATGCGCGTGCTGCCGGACGGGCTGGGAAAGGTCTCCACCATATATTGCATGGACACCCATTCGCCCGGCTTGAGCTGGACCGGCTGCACCGGCCAGGCGACCGAGTCGCCATCCGCTGAATAGACCGGCGCTTTGGGGTCCCAGCGCGAGGGGCCGGGGACTGTGCCGCCATCTACGCCGTACATCGCCATGGCCTCGCGGCGCGGGTCGCTCTCGGTGGCCGGCTCATCTACATACACTTGAATATAGGCCGAGGGGGTGGCGGCAGGCAGCTCAAGCGTGGCGGTGTGCTTGTCGCCGCTCTGGCTGAGGGAGGCGGCGACAAAGCCCGCTTCATGCTCTCGATAGACGCGCACGGCCAGCGTGCCGCCGGCGAGGGGTTGCGTCACCGAGATGGCAAGGGTAGCCG
>DATLZJ010000857.1:0-9404 GCA_035574055.1 Caldilineaceae bacterium | reverse complement strand
CCAACTCTCTTCATAGACGACCTTGCACGCGCTATCGCGCTTGGACACCCATGTGCCCGCCGCTGCCTGGGTGGGGCCTTTGGTGCATTTGCCGGTGGTGTAGTTGACCTTTAGCCCCGTCACCTGGCCTGCGTCCGACGTATACAGGTGGCTATTGGTGTCGCCCGACCAGTTAGGGTTGCGCCAGGGCAGGTGAATATTGACGTGGGGCGGGTAATCATAAATTTGTTTGGAGTGATACTCGTCCGGGTAATTAGTCTGGGTATTGTTCAGCTCTACCCACACCCGGTTGCCGTGGTTCCGGCTGATATGGCCGGTAATATCCATATCCAAAAACGCCTGGCGCAAGCCAAACATAAACGTATCGGCGGCGGTCAACTTGTTCTCCGACCAGTCTTCGGCATACTTTCCATCGCGCCGCTCATAGAGATTCCAGAAGAAATGCAATCTGAGGTTGGCGGTTTCCCACCAGCCATCGCCAATGGAAATTCCGGCCGCCAGAGCCGGCGATGTTTGCAGAAGAGGCTGGCCCACCATCAGAGCCAGCAGAAGTAGGGTGAGCAGCCGCATCACAACGACGCGGGGGATATGGGGGGATCTCATATGCAGTCTGTCATTTCCAGGTCTGTTGACTGATATACCGGCCAGGTCACGGGGATATGAAGTGGGCAGCAAACGTTAACCTGGAGTCTCTATCTTGGGCTTTGCAGAGGCGAAGGAGTTACCTCGCGCAAACGCCCGTTGAATGCATCCATCTACCATGTACTGTGCGCCGTTCTGGGCGAGCCGGCTCGGATTACCCTTCACGGCATATCCGTTACGGGAGTGTCCGTCGCAGCTTGTAGCTAAACCGGCTCGGCTGCGTCTCGCGCAGCCACTGATGCCGGATCAGGCTGTCTCGCTTGACCTCGTTTTCCCAATACAGCGCGCGCTGCCGCATCAGGTGGAGCTGAACGCCGAGTACAAGGGCCGATAGAACGGCAACGACGGCGATGGCACTGACAATCACCAACATGGCTATCTCCTCATCACCGGCCGCCTGCCCTTCACACGCTTTTAGATCAGGATTTCCTCTTCCGGCGGCGCGGCTTCGCAAGAGAGTGTAGAGGAGCAGCCGGGCGTTGTCGCCGAACAAACGACGCGGCCCAATTTCCACTTTTGGCAGCCGCGCCAAGCGGACCGCCGGTACGCCGCCGCGTCAAAAGTAGGAGGGGCCAGGCCGTCTGCGGGAACGCCGGCAGCGCATAGAAGAAGCGGCCACCTAGGGCCGTTGGAGGCGGCGCAGAGAACCGCTTGCTACACCCTTGACCTCTCTCCCTTCTCCACACATGGGTCACAAACCCATCATAACTTTCCCCTTGCCAGGATATGACCGAAGGGTGACCCCCTCCAGGTGAACTTCGCGATACGCGCGGATACACTCGCTGGCAGTCAATGATTGGCGCACGAAGCTACGGCTCACACTCGGCGAACAGAGCCAATCCAGCAGAAGAGTGATAGGAGCGGAACAACCGAATTCGCCCGGAACCGCCGGATAACGAAGACGCTCTCCGGCCAGGGGCAGTGCGGACGCCTGCCGTGCTGCGCCCTGGGTGTTGTATTGCCGGTGACCGGTCTGCGATTGGGACGGACCAGGGAGGCACAACCCGATGAATACAGCAGGGAATCGCTCAGGAATGAAAGCTGTCATCCTGGCGGGCGGCTATGGCACGCGCATCAGTGAAGAGACCGGCGTCCGCCCCAAGCCGATGATCGAGATCGGCGGCCGCCCGATTCTGTGGCACATCATGAAAATTTACACCAGCCACGGCATCACCGACTTTGTGATCTGCTGTGGGTACAAGGGCTTCATGATCAAGCAGTACTTCGCCCAGTACTTCCTTCACCGCACGGATATGACCTTCGACATTCAGAACAACCAGATGCACATCCTGCGTAACGGGGTTGAGCCGTGGCGGGTGACGCTCATTGATACCGGCGATGGCACCATGACCGGCGGGCGCATCAAGCGCGTACGCGACTACATCGGCGACGGCACGTTCTGCCTGACCTACGGCGACGGCGTCAGCGATGTCAATATCTCTGACCTGATCCGCTTTCACCAGCAGAGCGGAAAGCTGGCGACCCTGACCGCGGTCCAGCCTGAAGGGCGCTTCGGCGCCTTTAAGCTGGACGAAGGGCAGACCGCGATCAGCAGCTTCCGCGAGAAGCCCCAAGGCGACGGCGCATGGGTGAATGGCGGCTTTTTCGTGCTGGAGCCGGAGGTCATGGACTACATCGAGGGCGATAGCACCATTTGGGAACGGGAGCCGCTGGAGCGGCTGGCCCAGGAGGGCCAGCTTGCGGCCTACCGTCACTGCGGCTTCTGGCACCCGATGGACACCCTGCGTGACAAAACGGTGTTGGAGGAGCTGTGGAACTCCGGCCGCGCCCCCTGGAAGAGCTGGCGCGATGAGGAGCCGGCCCGATAGCGCGCCGGCCATCAAACACTCGGCAAAGGAGCATGAGGAGTAGGCGATGAATGTGCTGATTACGGGAGCCGACGGCTACATCGGCGCTCAACTTGGACCGCTGCTGGTCGAGCGAGGCCATGCCGTGACCGGGCTGGACACAGGTTTCTACCGCGCCGGCTGGCTCTACAGCGACGGCGCGCGCACCTATCCGGCTGTCCTCAACCGGGACATCCGCGAGTTGAACGAGGAGGACCTGGTCGGCTTTGAGGCGGTGGTTCATATGGCCGAGCTGTCCAACGACCCGTTGGGCCAGCTCAACCCCGATGTAACCTATGATATCAACCACCGGGGCAGCGTCGAGCTGGCGGCCAAGTGCAAGCGGGCCGGCGTCGAACGTTTTGTCTATACCTCCTCGTGCAGCGTCTATGGGGCCGGGTCCGATGATTGGAAAACCGAAGAGTCGGCGCCCAACCCGCAGACCGCCTATGCCGACTGCAAGGTGCGGGTCGAGCGGGATGTCTCTCGTCTGGCCGACGGCGCCTTTTCACCCACGTTCCTGCGCAATGCCACCGCCTACGGCCCATCGCCGCGTATGCGCTTCGATATCGTGCTCAACAACCTGGCCGGGCTGGCCTGGACCACCAAGGAGATCAAGCTGGTCAGCGACGGCTCGCCCTGGCGGCCCCTTGTCCATGTGCTTGATATCTGTGAGGCCATTGCCGCTGTGTTGGAAGCGCCGCGCAAGCAGATCCACAACCAGGTCTTTAACGTAGGCGACACCCAGGAGAATTACCGCGTGCGCGAGATCGCAGAGGTGGTCGCCAAGACCTTCCCGGGCTGCGCGCTGACTGTCGGCGCGAGCGACGGCGATAACCGCAGCTACCGGGTCTCCTTTGACAAAATCCGCGACTGTCTGGGCTTCCAGTGCAAGCGCAACATTGAGCTGGGCGCGCGCCAGCTCCGGGACATTTTTGCGCGAATTGATATGAAACCCGAAACCTTTACCTTCCCGGCCTTCACGCGCCTGCGCCAGCTCGAGCAGCTCCTAGCCACCGGACAGGTAGATGAACGGCTGCGCTGGACTCGCTCCTCGCCCAACGGCGCATAGCGCAGACACCCCACCTTCGCTACAGGAGCATACTCGCTAGAGGAGAGAAGCATGATCTTCACCGAAACCAAGCTCAGAGGCGCCTACATCATTGACATCGCGCCGCGGCGCGATGAGCGGGGCTTCTTTGCCCGGACCTGGTGCCGCCGGGAGTTCGAGGAGCATGGCCTCAACCCGGCGCTCGTCCAGGCCAATCTCTCGCACAACATCCGCTGCGGTACCCTGCGTGGGATGCATTACCAGCTCCCGCCCTACGGCGAGACCAAGCTGGTGCGCTGTGTGCGCGGGGCCATCTACGACGTGATCATTGACCTGCGCCCCGATTCGCCTACCTTTGGCCAATGGGTGGGCGTGGAGCTGACCGAAGATAACTACCGGATGCTCTATGTGCCGGAGCAATTTGCCCACGGCTTTCAAACCTTGACCGATAACGCCGATGTAGCCTACCAGGTCTCCGAGTTTTACACGCCTGGCGCTGAACGCGGCATCCGCTATAACGATCCGGCCTTTGCCGTCCAGTGGCCGTTGGCCGTTACGGTGATCTCGCAAAAGGACCAAAGCTGGCCGGACTTCCAGCTCGACGCCGCGCCGGAGATTCAGACCACAAGGAGCGCCCAATGATTTTAGTGGATACGGCCCTGCAACAGCGCGCAGCCCAAGGCAAACCGATTCGCGTCGGTATGGTCGGCGCAGGCTTTATGGCCCGCGGCATTGCGCTGCAAATTCTCTCTGTCGTGCCGGGCATGGAGCTGGTCGCCATCGCCAACCGTAGGCTCGACGGCGCTCGCCAAGCCTATGCCGTGGCCGGCGTCGAGGAGGTGGTGACGGTGGACAGCGTTGTCCAACTGGAGGACGCCATCCGGGCCGGGCGCTATGCCATCACCGATAATCCCTTACTCCTCTGTGCGGCCGAGCCGGTTGACGCGATCATCGAGGTGACGGGCGCGGTTGAATTCGGCGCGCAGGTCGCGCTCAAGGCCATCCAGCATGGCAAGCACCTGGTGCTCATGAACGCCGAGCTGGACGGCACCATCGGCCCCATCCTCAAGGTCTATGCCGACCGGGCCGGGGTGGTGCTGACCAACGCCGATGGCGACCAGCCCGGCGTGATCATGAACCTCTACCGGTTTGTCAAAGGCATCGGCGTCAAGCCCGTCCTGTGTGGCAACATCAAGGGGCTGCAAGACCCCTACCGGAATCCCACCACCCAGGCCGGCTTTGCCAAACAATGGGGCCAGAAGCCAGAGATGGTCACCTCCTTTGCCGACGGCACCAAGATTTCCTTTGAGCAGGCGATTGTCGCCAACGCCACGGGGATGCAGGTCGCCAAACGCGGGATGCATGGCCCGACCGTGCCTGCCGGCACCCCATTACCGGAAGCAGCGGGCCTCTATCCGCTGGAGGATCTGCTGGAGGGGCCGGGGATTGTGGACTATGTGGTCGGCGCTGCGCCGGGGCCGGGCGTCTTTGTGCTGGGCGTCCATGACCATCCCCTCCAACAACATTACCTCCACCTCTATAAGTTGGGCGCCGGGCCACTCTACTGTTTTTACACGCCCTACCACCTCTGCCATTTCGAGGTTCCCAATACCGTGGCGCGCGCCGTGCTCTTTCACGATGCGACCATTGCCCCCCTAGGTGGGCCGCGCGTTGAGGTGGTGGCGACCGCCAAGATTGACCTGAAAGCGGGCCAAGTTCTGGACGGCATCGGCTGTTATATGACCTACGGCCAGTGCGAGAACAGCGATGCCGCCCGCGCCGAAAACCTGCTGCCCATGGGGTTGGCCGAAGGCGCTCGGCTCAAGCGAGACATCGCCCGCGACGAGGTCTTGACCTTTGCCGACGTAGAGCTGCCGCCTGGCCGGCTCTGCGATGAGCTTTGGCGCGCACAGCAACGCCACTTTGCGCCTGCGCTGGTCGCCGCCTAGCTATGCTCTTGATCATCCTATTGGTCGTGGCGGTCATGGCGATCGGCGATGCTGTGGTCTATGCCTGGCCGGCTTGGGCGCCGCGACCACTCTGGGCGCTGCTCGACCCGGTGGTCCATGTGTTGCTCAGTGTCGCCGTGATCTCACCGCTCCTGGCCCATACTGCGTTGGCGGGACGGGCCTGGCTCTGGGTACTGGCCGCCGCAGCCGCCACGGTTCTCATTGACCTGGATCATTTTGTGGCGGCCCGCACGCTCTCGCTGGCCGAGGCGCTTGCCCTGCCAAGCCGCCCTCCTACCCATAGTCTGCTCTTTGCGCTCGGCTGCGCCGTCATCACCGCTGCCCTGACCCGAAACCTGCTTGGGGGCGGCGTCGTCTTTGGCTCCCTAGCCTCCCATGTCCTGCGCGACGCCTCTCATTATGGCGCGCCGCTGCTGTGGCCGCTGGTCAAACAAACAACGCTCTCGCTGCCCGCCTATTACGCCGCCCATGTGGGTCTCTGTCTGCTGGCGGGCATTGTGGCCGGCTGGCCCTTTCGCACACTCTGGAGCCATCGCCTCAGCCAACAGGCAGCGCAGCTCTGGCAGATGCTCCAAAGCTAGTCCGAAGACCAAGGCCATTTCATCAAGATGCCCATCTATTGTCGAACCCGCACGCCTCGGGTCATGCGATTGAGGCGCTAGGAGGAAGATGTGAAAACGCGAGCCGTTGCAGCCCTACTTGGCGCGCTCTTCGCCGTTGCCTTGCTGCTTGGCATCCACAGCGCCGCTCAGGCTCAAGCCGGCGGCCCGACCGTCACCTTCACCGCAATTCCCAAAGACCTACAGCTCTACCCGCGTGACCTTAGCACCAACCGAGCCGTAGTGCCCATCGCCGGGAGCGTGGATTCCCCTGATCAAGATGAGATCATCGTGCGCATCTATCGCGAGGATGTGCTGCACGAGACCCTGAGCCAGCCATTGACCTACGAAGGGGCAAGCGCCCCCTTCTCCTTTGCGCCGGAGATCACGGCGGAGCTGGCGAACTATGACTTTCAGATCATTGTGCGTGACGGCGAAACGGAGAGCCTGATCAAAGAAGTGGAGTTTGTCGTCGCCGGCGATGTCTACCTGATCAACGGCCAGTCCAATGCCTTTGCCAACAAGGGGGCAGGCAGCACCAGCGCCAACGGCAACCAGCATGAGTTCCTCCGCTCCTTTGGCCGTCGCGACTATGACGTAACCCTGTTGACTGCCGACACCCAATGGCACCTGGCCGAGGGCGACGGCTGGTGGGGGCCGGGCTATGTCGGCCAATGGGGGTTGCGCCTGGGCCGCTTGCTCCTGGACACCTATCAGGTGCCGGTCGCCATCCTCAACGGCGCCCACGGCGGCAAGGGCATCAGTTGGTTCACCCGCAACGACGCCGACCCCGACGATCTCAACACCAACTATGGGCGGCTGCTCTGGCGCGCCCAGGAAGCCGGTGTGACTCAGGGCGTGCGCGCCGTCTTCTGGTACCAAGGAGAGGCCGACGGCGGCCGCCCGGCCACTCACGAAAATGGCGTCATGGCGCTCGTCGAAGACTGGCACACCGATTTCCCGGCGCTGGAGAAGGTCTACATCTTCCAGATTCGCAAATCTACCTGTACCGTTCAAGATTTCAATCTGATTATTGACCTGATGGACCGCCAGCGCCGCCTGGACAGCCTGGAAAGCGTGGAGGTCATGTCCACCACCGGCGTTGACGGGCACGACGGCTGTCACTACTACTATACGGACGGCTTTGAGCTACTGGCGCAGCATATCTTTGGCATTGTCCGGCGCGACCTCTACGGCGAGGCCGATCTCCAAAACGTTGACGCCCCCCATATCAGCTCGGCCTTTCTCCGCACCCCCACCGAGATCGTGCTGGTCATGCGCGACCCGGATGATACGCTCCTCTTCGAGGAGGGCGCCGGCGCCGACTTCGTTGTCCAAGGCCCACCCGTCACCGTGACTGTTACAAGCGGCATCGTCGAGGGCAACAAAATCCGGCTGCTCCTATCCGGCGACGCTTCCCAGGCCACCCATATCAGCTATATCGGCCACTCCTTCGCCGGGCCATGGGTGACGAATGCCAACGGCGTCGGCATGTTGGCGTTCCGCGTGCCCCTATCTACGGCGCCCGACGAACCGCCCACTGTCTCGATCACCAGGCCGAGCAATGGCGCGACCTTCACTCAGGGCGATGATATCGTGATCCAGGCAGAGGCCAATGACCTGGACGGCACAGTCGTCCAGGTGGAGTTCTACAGCAATGCCTCCTCGCTTGGCACGGCCACCGCTGCCCCCTGGCAGATTTCTTGGCCGGATGCCCCGGTCGGCAGCCACACCATCACCGCTGTCGCCACCGACAGCGACGGCGACACAGCCACCTCTGCGCCGATCAACATCGTGGTCAACGCGCAAACCGGCAACAGCGCGCCGTCGGTCAACATCGCCAGCCCGGCCTCCGGCGACACCTTCTTGGCCGGCGAGTCCATCCCGATCCAGGCAAATGCAAGCGACAGCGACGGCAGCGTCAGCAAGGTGCAGTTCCTCGCAGACGGCCAACTCTTGGGCGAGGATCACGCCGCGCCCTATCAGTTTGTCTGGAACAATGCGTCTGCCGGCGACCATAGCCTGACGGCAGTCGCTGCCGATAACCAGGGCGCAACCGCCGCCTCCGCGCCGGTGAATATCCATGTGGTCGAGGAAGTTCCCGGGAGCGTCCGGCTAGGTCTAGAGCCGAGCATCAGCCACGTCCTACCCGGCCAACGCTTCAGCGTCACCGTCGCTGTCCGGGCCACCGACCAGCAGCTTGATGGCGTCGCCGCTTACCTCAACTTCGATCCGGCGGCCGCGCAGGTGGTCGAGGTGCTCATGGGCAATACGCTGCCCACCGTGCTCCAGAACCAGCACGACAACAACGCCGGCACGATTGATCTCGCCGCGGGGATCGCGCTCAGCTCGCAGGACTATGCAACCGGCAACTTTGCGCTGGCGACCCTCATCTTCGAGGCGGCTGACGCCCCCACCGTCGCGGAATCGGCCCTGACCTTCTCCACCACGGCCCCGCGCAAGAGCGACGCCACCTTCAACGGGGCCTCGCTTCTCAGTGACACGCGAAATGGCTCCATCCTCTTCGAGGTCGCTGGAGTGAGCGGCAGCGTGCTGCTGGAGCGCGAGGCGGGTGTGCAAGACCCGCCCCATCCAAGCTGGCAAGTGCCGCTGACCGTCAAGCTCTTCCGCGCTAACGAGGTGACGGCAGCCGGAGTGGACGCCGAAAGCACCCCGGCCTATGTCTTCACCCCCACCACCGACGAGATGGGCGCCTTCCACCTGGCAGGGATCGCGCCGGGCGTCTACGTGGCGGCCATCAAAAACAGCCATACCCTACAAACCGTGCAGACGGTGGATGTGGCTGCCGGCGACAACAGCGTTATCTTCGAGACGCTGCGCGAGGGCGACGCCGACAATAACAACTTTGTCGGGCTGGTGGACTTCTCGGTCGTGGCCTCGGCCTTCGGCCAGTGCGCCGGCGCGGCGGCGTTCGACCCACGGGCCGACTTTACCCAGGATGGCTGTGTGAACCTGACCGACTTCTCGCTGCTTTCCGGCAACTACAGCCAGGCCGGCGATATGGCGCCGGGCGACAGCGCGAGCAGCAGCGGCGCTCCACCGCAGAATGGCGCCGTCACCCTGGCGCTCGCGCCCTCCGGCTCGGCGCTCCATATCGGCCAGTCCTTTGACGTAGCAATCCAGGTGCAGGCGGGCGACCAGGCGATTGACGTGGCCGGTGTCTTCCTGAACTACGATCCTGCCGTGCTCAGGCTGGACTCGGTCACGCCGGGAACGGCGCTGGATACGGTGTTGCGCAATATCTTCGACAACACGGCGGGAACCTTCAACTACG
>DATLZJ010000856.1:0-4113 GCA_035574055.1 Caldilineaceae bacterium | reverse complement strand
CGTGCGGCAGGATGCCGCACCTACGCGGCTTCCGGCTGTATCGAGCTTACTGGCCGAGCCGGAAGCCGTCGCCGCGCTGCCAGGCGTCGCCCCGCCCTTCCGGGCGATTGGCCGCAGCGCGGTCCCTGGCCGGGTGAAGCTCCAGCTCAGTCGCCAGGGCTGCGGCGATCAAGGCAATCGCCAGCGTTGAGTCCTCCGGCATCTGCCAGCCCGCCATCTGCTGCGCGACAAACTCCGTGGTGGCTTGCCCCGCGACAAAGAGCGGATGCTCGACTACCGCGCGCAGAAAGGGCAGGTTGGTGGTCAGGCCCAGGAGGGTGAAGTGGTCTAAGGCCCAGGCCAGCTTGCGCAGGGCGATGGGCCGGCTCTCCGCCCAGACGATCAGCTTGGCGAGCAGGGGGTCATAGTGGATGGAAACTTCGTCACCCACAGAGACGCCTGTGTCAATGCGGATGCCGGGGCCGGATGGCTCGATGAGCTGCAAGAGCATACCGGTGGAGGGGATGAACGCCTGGGCCGGGTTCTCGGCGTACAGCCGGCATTCGATGGCGTGGCCGCGCTGGTCCAGGTGGCGTTGGGCAAAGGGTAGCGGTTCGCCGGCGGCAATGCGGAGCTGGGCGTGAACCAGGTCTATGCCTGTCACCATCTCCGTCACGGGATGCTCGACCTGGAGGCGGGTGTTCATCTCCAGGAAGTAGAAATGGCCGCTGCCGTCCACCATGAACTCGACGGTGCCGGCATTCGTATAGCCAACAGCGCGCGCCGCAGCGATGGCGGCTTGCCCCATCGCCTCGCGCAGCGCGCCATCGAGAGCAGGGGAGGGAGATTCTTCGATGATCTTCTGGTGGCGGCGCTGGATCGAGCAGTCGCGTTCAAAGAGATGCACCACGTTGCCGTGATGGTCAGCCAAGACTTGGACCTCGACGTGCCGCCCGTTTTCGATGTACTTCTCCAAGAAGAGGGTGGGGTCGCCAAAGGCATGGACGGCTGCCCGCCGCGCCGACGCCCACGCCTCCTCCAGCGCGGACGGCTCCCGGACAACCTGCAAGCCGATGCCCCCACCGCCGCCCGCGGCCTTGACCATGAGGGGGTAGCCGATGCGTTCCGCTGCTTGGCGCAGCGCCGCCGGGTTGTCCCCATCGCCGGTAAAGCCGGGCGCTACCGGCACGCCGGCCCGCTCCATCAAGGCGCGCGCCTGGGTCTTGACGCCCATCTGCTCAATGGCCTCGGCGGGCGGCCCAATAAAGACCAGCCCGGCCGCGCGCACGGCGCGGGCAAAGGCCGGCGATTCGGCCAAAAAGCCATAGCCGGGGTGGATGGCCTCGCTGCCGCTGGCCTGGGCAGCCTGGATGATCCGGTCGCCGCGCAGATAGGAGTCTTGCGGCGGAGGCGGGCCGATGCAGATGGCCTCATCGGCCAGCCGGACATGCAAGGCATGGGCGTCTGCCTCGGAGTAGACGGCGACGGCGGCGATGCCCAGCTCCTGGCAGGCGCGCACGATGCGCACGGCGATCTCGCCGCGGTTGGCAATGAGGACCTTCCGGAACATGGGCATCTCTCTATCGCGTCCGGTCTGTATCACATCCGGCCTCTGTCAAATCCGGCGTCACATGCGGAAGACGCCGTAGCGGGTCTCCTCCACCGGCGCGTTCAGGCAGACGGCCAGGGCCAACGCCAGGACGCGGCGGGTCTGGAGCGGGCTGATGATGCCGTCGTCCCAGAGCCGTGCGGTCGAATAGTAGGGGCTGCCCTCCCGTTCATACTTGTCCAGGATCGGCTGCTTGAACTCGGCCAGCTCCGCCTCGGTCATGGGCGGCTGGCCCTGGCGGGCCAGTTGGTCTTGTTTGATGGTCGCCAGCACATTGGCGGCCTGCTCGCCCCCCATGACGCTGATGCGGCTGTTGGGCCACATCCAGAGAAAGCGCGGCCCATAGGCCCGGCCACACATGGCGTAGTTGCCCGCGCCAAAGCTGCCGCCGATGATGACCGTCAGCTTGGGCACCTGGGCGTTGGCGACCGCGTGGACCATCTTGGCCCCGTCCTTGGCGATGCCCCGCGTCTCGTAGTCGCGGCCCACCATAAAGCCGGTGATGTTTTGCAGGAAGAGCAGCGGGGTCCGGCGTTGGGTGCAGAGCTGGATGAAGTGCGCGCCCTTGAGCGCGCTCTCGCTGAACAGGATGCCGTTGTTGGCGACAATGCCCACCGGATAGCCTTCGATGCGGGCAAAGCCTGTGACCAGCGTCTCGCCATAGCCGGCCTTGAACTCGCGAAAGCGGCTGCCGTCCACCAAACGAGCGATCACCTCACGCACATCGTAGCTCTCGCGATAGGTGGCAGGGATGATGCCCAGCAACTCTTCCGGGTCATAGCGAGGCGCTTCAGGCGCGGCCAGGTCCAGATCGGGCGGCCGCGGCATGGGCAGCGTCGCCACGATCGCGCGCAGCAGCTCGATGGCGTGCGCGTCATCTTCGGCAAAGTGGTCGGCGACGCCGGAGATGCGGGTGTGGACGGTGGCGCCGCCTAGCTCTTCGGCGCTGACCTCTTCGCCGGTGGCGGCCTTGACCAGCGGCGGCCCGCCCAGAAAGATGGTGCCCGTCTTGTTGACGATGATGGCCTCGTCGCTCATGGCCGGCACATAGGCACCGCCCGCGGTGCAGCTTCCCATCACCGCGGCGAGCTGGGGAATGCCCGCCGCGCTCATGATGGCCTGGTGGTAGAAGATGCGGCCAAAGTCGTCATGGTCGGGGAAAACTTCGTCCTGCATGGGCAGGAAAGCGCCGCCGGAGTCTACCAGGTAGATGCAGGGCAGCCGGTTTTGCAGCGCGATCTGCTGGGCGCGCAGATGTTTCTTGACGGTGATGGGAAAGTAGCTGCCGCCCTTGACGGTGGCGTCATTGGCGACCACCATGCATTCGCGCCCGCAGATGCGCCCAATGCCGGCGACGAGGCCGGCGGCGGGCGTCTCCTCCTCATACAAGTCCCAACCGGCCAGCGGCGCAATCTCCAGAAAGGGGGAGCCGGCGTCCAGCAGCCGGTCAATCCGGTCGCGGACAAAGAGCTTGCCCTGTTCCTGATGGCGCTGGCGGTAGCGGGGGCCGCCGCCGGCCCGCACCTGGGCCAGCCGCTGGTGCAGCTCGGCGATCAGGGCGCGATTGTGAGCGGCGTTGGCCTGGAAGCGTTCATCATCGGGAGCCACGTTGGAGGGGAGCACGTCCATAGAGCAGATAGGGTGCGCGTCTGTAGATTCGATGGTTGATCGCTTGACGGTTGATCGCTTGACGGCAGATCACCCAGCGGTTGATCAGGCGTGCCCGTCTAGATCGCCTAGCTCGTGCCGCGCAATGACCATGCGCAGAATCTCGCTGGTGCCCTCGCCGATGGCCATCAGGCGCTGGTCCCGGTAGATGCGCTCTACCGGAAACTCGCGGCTGTAGCCATAGGCGCCATGGATCTGGAGCGCGTTGAAACAGACCTTTTCGGCGATCTCCGACGCTTTGAGCTTGGCGGCTGCGGCCAGCTTCGAGAAGGGTTGCCCCTGGTCTTTGAGCCACGCGGCTTTATGGACCAGCAGCCGGGCCGCCTCCAGCTCCACGGCGGCGTCGGCGATCATCCACTGGATGGCCTGGAACTGGCCGATGGGCCGGCCAAAGGCGCGGCGCTGCCGGGCATAGGCCAGTGCGGCGTCATAGGCGGCCTGGGCCAGCCCAATGCTCAAGGCTCCGATGGTGATCCGCCCGCCGTCCAGCGTCTCCATGACCTGATAGAAGCCGCGCCCTTCCTCACCTAGCAGATTGTCAACCGGCACGCATACGTTATCAAAGACGATCTGCTGGGTCGGGGAGCCGTTCAGCCCCATCTTGGCCTCCGGTTTGGCGAGGGTGACGCCCTCGGTCTCCGGCTCGACCAAGATCAGGCTAAAGCCGCGCACGCCGGCCTCGGGATTCGTCCGGCAGAGCACAATGATCACGGGGGCGAATTTGGCATTGGTGATCCAAGCTTTGTGGCCGTTGATGATCCAGTGGCCGTTCTGGCGCTGGGCGGTGGTGCGGACGCTGCCGGCCAGATCGGAGCCGCCCCCCGGCTCAGTCATCGCCAGCGCGCCCAGATGTTTAC
>DATLZJ010000855.1:0-19729 GCA_035574055.1 Caldilineaceae bacterium | reverse complement strand
GGCGGTAACCCCATGTGGCGGTAAGCGGTAGGGACAAGACCGCATTGGCAACAGAGGGCGCAACAGAACAGTGAGCGCCAGTATTGGGGCGTCAGCACCATTGACTTCTCGCCCGGCTTTCGCTTCTGGGGCGAGATGGTCCCCAGGCTCTGGCATCGTCTGGCGGATACCTTGCGAGCCGGAACGCCGGCGGCCAACCTCTATGCCTGGATCGAGGATCAGCCGGAGCGGTTGCGCCATTTTCAGGAGTGGATGGCGGCGCTCGCCAAATTCGGCCAGGATGAGGTGCTGGATCGGCTTCCGCTGCCGGCCCATGCTCGTTGTCTGCTGGATAGCGCAGGCCGGCTATTCCACGCCAACCGGCGGCTCCGGCTGGCGCGTCACCAGCACCTTGTCCACCCGCCGCCCGTCCATATCCACCACCTCAATCCGCAGCCCGCCCCACTCAAAGTGGTCGCCCGGCTGGGGTACCTGGCCCAAGCCGGCCATCACGAAGCCGCCCACGGTCTGGTAGTAGCCTTCACTGGCGGGCGGCATCGTGCGCAGATCGAACAACTCCCGGAAGTCTTCGATATCGAACATGCCGTCAATCAGCCAAGAGCCATCCTCGCGCTGGGTCGCGAGCGGCGTTTCGATCTCGTCCGGCTCGGGGATGTCGCCCACCAGTGCGGCCAGGATATCGTCCACGGTGACAAGCCCGGCCACGCCGCCATATTCATCAATGACAATGGCGAGCTTGCTGTGGGTCTGCTTGAAACGCTCGACGACAGCCAGCGCCGGGGTTGTCTCCGGCACAAAGAGCGCCGGACGCAGGATGGCGCGCAGATTCAGCGGCTCTCCAGCCAATGCTTGGGCCAGCAAATCCTTGGCCAGGACGATGCCGAGCACCTGGTCCAACTGGCCGTCGGCGACCGGGAAGCGGGAGCGCCCACTTGTAACCACCTTCTCGCGGATGGTCTCCGGTGGATCATTCACGTCGAGCCAGACCATCTCAGGGCGGGGGGTCAGCAACGCGCCCACCTTGCGGTCGGCCAAACGGAAGACCTGGCCGACCAGCTCCTCCTCCATCGGCGCAAAGATGCCCAGCTCTGCCCCTTGCTCCAGCATCATGCGCACCTCTTCCTCAGTCACCGCCGGCTCCGTCGCCGGCTTCACCTGGAGCAGGCGGAGGACGGCATCGGTGGAGGCGCTGAGCAGACGGACCAGCGGCGCAGTCCAGCGCGCCAGCCGCTGCATGGGCGGCGCCATGCGCACGGCCAGCCCTTCCGGATTGCGCAAGGCGATCCGCTTGGGCGCCAGCTCGCCGATCACCAGCGAGAGATAGGTCACCGCCAGCACCACCAACCCCACCGCAATTGGGTTGGCGTATTGGCCGATCCCCGGCGCTTCGGCCAGCAACGCGGCCAGCCCACGGGCGACGGTGGCGCCGCCAAAGGCCCCAGCCAGAATCCCCACCAGGGTGATGCCGATCTGGACTGTCGAGAGAAATTGGCCCGGCTCTTCGGCCAGCTCCAGCGCCGTCTTAGCGCCGCGGCTGCCCTCCTCGGCCAGGTGTTGCAGCCGCGGCTTGCGCGCCGAGACAATCGCCAGCTCCGACATGGCCAGAACGCCATTGGCGATGATCAACAGCAGCAGGACGATCAACTCGAGTACAGTAGATTGCATAGCACAACTCCTGCCGGCGCGATGGGTACGGCAAAGCGCCCGCCGGCAGTTCCTCAGGAATCCATTGTAGCAGGATTTGCTGCGGCTGCCGTAACCATTTCTACGGCTAGGAGTCTTCAATTGTTGATCTGATAGTTGACATAGCGCAGCGGATATGATAGGGTATGCGCCAATCTGAAACATGCGCTGATGGAGACGAGTAGGCGCAGGAACGTTGTCCAGCGAGCCTGGGATGGTGGAAGCCGGGCCAACCCTCCAGCGTCGAAAATCCCTCCGGAGCAGCGGTCCGAACGGGCGGCCTGAGTACACCAGCCGCAGGCTATCTAGGCCGGAGTCGCCCAAGTAGAGGCCGCCGGGGTTGTGACCCGTTACCGTCACAGTGGATTCAGCCGCACACGCAGTCGCCGGCTGGCTTCACATTGAGGCGCTCTTGGCGGCCGCTTGCTCAACGCCGCCGGAGAACCGGGGTGGTACCGCGGACTATTCAGCCCGTCCCCGTTGGGGGATGGGCTTTTTATTTGCCCGCTGTGTCTGGCGCAGGCATGACGGCAAGGGAGGAACAAACGGGCGATGACCGAACTGCTCTATTACCAGGATGCCTATTGCCGGAGCTTTGAGGCAACGGTGACGGCAGTGATCAATGATGGGGAAGCGACCCGCGTGGCGCTCGACCGGACGGCCTTCTACCCCGGCGGCGGCGGACAGCCGAACGACGAAGGCTGGCTCAACTTTAACGGCCAGCGCTGCCGGGTGGTTAAGGCCGGCAAGGAGGGTAGCGTTATCTGGCACACGCTCGAGATGGAGGTGCCGGGGTTACTGGTGGGCGACGCCGTGGAAGGCGAGCTGGACTGGCAGCGGCGCTATTTGCTGATGCGCACCCACACCGCCCTGCACATCCTCTGTGGCGTGGTCTGGCGCGACTATGGGGCCAGCGTCACCGGCGGCAATATGGACCCCGGCAAGGGGCGCATGGACTTTGAGTTCGCGTCGCTGACGCGCGACCTGATCAGCGAGATCGAGGCCAAGTGCAACGTCGAAGTCGCCGCCAACCGCGCCATCCGCACCCAAATCCTGCCGCGCGCCGAGGCATTCCGCATCCCGGACCTGATCCGCACCAAGATCAACTTGCTGCCCGAAGGCATCCAGGAGGTGCGCACGGTCGAGATCGTTGGGCTGGACCTCCAGGCCGACGGCGGCACCCACGTCGCCGCCACCGGCGAAGTCGGGCGGATCCGCGTGGTGGATTACAAGAGCAAGGGCGCGATCAACAAGCGTGTTTATATTGAGCTAGATGATAGCGCTTGATGATTGAGCTGGAGAGCAGCCAGGTCTTGACGGGAAGTCATCAGAAAGGCAGGGATGAAGCATGCTACAGTCGAAGACAAAACCACAGTTTCGGAGCGTAAAGGCGACGGTTCACTATCCGGAGCTGGAGGAAAACCTTCTTCAGCTCTGGCGCGAGCGCAATGTCTTCCAACGCAGTATGCGCGAGCGAGAGGGCGGGCCGGAGTATGTCTTTTTCGAGGGGCCGCCCACGGCCAACGGTCGCCCAGGCATCCATCATGTCCTGGCGCGCGCCTTCAAAGACATCTTCCCCCGCTACAAGACCATGCAGGGCTACTATGTCCAGCGGCGGGGCGGCTGGGATACCCACGGGCTGCCCGTCGAGATCGAGGTTGAGCGACAGCTTGGCCTCAGCGGCAAACAGCAGATCGAAGCCTACGGCGTCGAGGAGTTCAATCGCCGCTGCCGCGCTTCGGTCATGGAGTACATTGACGCTTGGGAGAAGCTCACCGAGCGCATGGCCTTTTGGGTGGACTTATCCGACGCCTACGTCACCTATTACAACGAATATGTAGAGTCGCTTTGGTGGATCCTCAAACAGTTTTGGGACCGTGGGCTGCTCTACGAGGGGTATAAGGTGGTCCCCTATTGCCCCCGCTGCGGCACACCCCTCAGCAGCCATGAGGTCGCCCAAGGCTACAAGGAAGGCACCGTTGACCCCAGCGTCTATGTCAAATTCCCGCTGGAGGATGAGCCGGGGGCCTATCTGCTGGCCTGGACGACGACGCCGTGGACGCTGCCGGGCAATGTGGCGCTGGCCGTGGGCGACGCGCTGGAGTACGTCAAGGTGCGAGATGCCTCCGGCGATGTGCTCTACCTGGCCGCGGCGCTGGCCGAGACGGTGTTGAAGCCCGGTTATGAGGTGCTGGCGCGCATGAAGGGCCGCGACCTGGTGGGCCGGCGCTACACCCCCCTCTACCGCTTCTATCCGGTGGAGCAGGACTATGCCTATGTGGTCAGCGCCGATTTTGTCAGCACCGAGGACGGCACCGGCATCGTCCACATCGCGCCGGCCTTTGGCGCCGATGACATGGAGGTAGGCCGCCGCTATAACCTGCCTGTGCTTGTGACGGTGGACCTGGCGGGCAAGTTCAAACCGGAGGTGACGCCCTGGGCCGGCGTCTTTGTCAAGGACGCCGACCCGGCCATCCAGGACGAGCTGGCGAGCCGCGGCCTGCTCTACAAGGCCGGCACCTATGAGCATACCTATCCCTTCTGCTGGCGCTGCGATTCGCCATTGCTCTACTACGCAAAGACCACCTGGTATATCCGCACCAGCCAGTTCCGCGAGCGCATGGTCGAGCTGAACCGCCAGATCAACTGGTACCCGGAGCATATCCGCGATGGACGCTTCGGCAACTGGCTGGAGAACAACGTGGACTGGGCCTTGGGCCGCGACCGCTACTGGGGTACCCCTCTCCCGATCTGGAAGAGCGACGCCCCCGGCAGCACCTATATGGAGGCCGTCGGCAGTATCGCCGAGCTGGAGGCCAAAGTCGGGCGCAAGCTGGACGATCTGGACCTGCACCGTCCTTACGTGGACCGGCTCACCTGGCCCGCGCCCGACGGCGGCGTCATGCGCCGCGTCAGCGAAGTCTGCGACACCTGGTTCGACAGCGGCTCCATGCCCGTCGCCCAGTGGCACTATCCCTTTGAGAACCATGAGGTCTGGGAGCGCCAGAAGGTCGCCGACTTCATCTGCGAGGCGATTGACCAGACGCGCGGCTGGTTCTACACGCTTCATGCCGTCAGCACGCTGCTCTTTGACCGCGTCGCTTTCAAAAATGTCATCTGCCTAGGCCATATCCTGGCCGAGGACGGCAGCAAGATGAGCAAGTCGCGCGGCAATATCGTTGACCCGTGGGCAGTCTTCAACGCCCACGGCGCAGACGCCACGCGCTGGAACATGTATACCGCCGGCCCGCCGGGCAACAGCCGCCGCTTCAGCCTGAATCTGGTTGGCGAGACGGTGCGCCGCTTCCTGAACACGCTCTGGAACACCTACAGCTTCTTTGTCACCTATGCCAACCTGAGCGAATGGAACCCGCACGCCGGCGCGCCGGCAAACCCTGCCAACCTGCTCGACCGCTGGGTGCTCTCGGAGTTGAACATGCTGGTGCGCGAGGTCACCACGGCCCTGGAACACTACGATGTGACCGGCGCCACCCGGCCCATCAGCGCCTTTGTCGAGAGTCTGAGCAACTGGTATGTGCGCCTCAGCCGCCGCCGCTTCTGGGACGGCGATCCGGAGGCATTGGGCACGCTGCATACGGTGCTGGTAACGCTCAGCAAGCTGCTGGCCCCCCTGACGCCGTTTATGGCCGAGGAGCTGTACCAGAACCTGGTCTATGGGCTGGACCCGAATGAGCCTGACAGTGTTCATCTGAGCCGCTGGCCGGCCGTTGACGAGGCGCGCATTGATGAGCCATTGAGCATGGACATGGACCTGGCGCAGCGGGTGACGAGCCTGGGCCACTCGGCCCGCCAGGCGGCCAACCTGAAGGTGCGCCAGCCGCTGGCCCAGGTGGTGGTCCGCACCCGCACCGACGAGGAGCGCAACAGCCTGCAACGGCTCCGGCAATTCGTGCTGGACGAGCTGAACGTCAAGGAGCTGGCCTTTGTCGAGGCCGCGGGCGACCTGGTGGATGTAGAGGTCTTCCCCTATCCCAAGCAGCTCGGCCAGAAGTACGGCAAGGGCTACCCAAAGATCCGGTCGGCCATGGCCCAGATGGACCAATTTGCGCTGGCGCTCCGCTTCCAGGCCGGCGAGACAGTGGAAATCGAGGCCGATGGCGAGGTCTATGCCGTCGCCCCGGAAGACGTGGAGGTGCGCTCGACCCCGCGCCAGGGCTACAGCGTCGCCGAGAGCGGCGGCTATCTGGTGGCGGTCACAACCGAGCTGGACGCCGCGCTGGAGCAGGAGGGCCAGGCGCGTGAGCTGGTGCGCCGCATCCAGCAACTTCGCAAAGAGGCCGATCTGGAGATCAGCGACCGGATCGTCACTTACATCGCCGATTCGGACCGGCTCCACGACGTGCTGGCCCACTTCGGCGGCTATGTGCGCGAGGAGACGCTGAGTGTAGACCTGGTTCAGGTCCATCCCGGCAAGGGCGAGGAGATCCCGTCCCACTTGCCCCAGACCACCTTTGAGCTGGGCGGCGCCGAGGTGACCATCGCGGTCGGAAAAACGGAAGCCTACCGCGCCGTGTAGGAGTTTGGGCAGATAAACGCCCAATAAACGCCTAAGTGGTTTGATCGCTAACAATGGGCCAGGCAACGGGGTTGGCTGAAACGCCACAGAAGCGATTAAACCACTTAGGCAGGCCGGTAGTCGGACTATCCGTAGTTCGTGATCAACAGCTCGCTGATCTTGCCCCGTTTGTCGGCCTGGGTGTTGATCATCCGGTTGGCCCAAACCCGGTGGATGTGGAAGCGGCTGTAAAGACGGGTGAAAAAATCGTCGTCAGGGTCTACGTTGGCCGGGTCGGAGTTGCTCAACATAAGCTTTGCGCCGGTCCGGTCGTGGAGGCGGGCGAAGAAGGCAGCCAACGCCTCTTGGTCGGCGTCGTCGAACTTGTCACACGAGTAGGCGGTAAAGCTGGAGGTGGGGCTGATGGGCCGGTAGGGCGGGTCAAAATAGACAAAGGTACGGTCGTCTACCTCCGCTTCGCAGGCTGTATAGGGTGCAACCTGTAGCTTGGCCCGCTGGAGCAAGCGAGCCACCGCCCGCAGGTTGGTCGCGTCGCAGATGGTTGGCTGTTTGTAGCGTCCAAAGGGAACGTTGAACGCCCCCTGCCGGTTCACCCGAAAGAGACCATTGTAACAGGTCTTGTTCAGAAAGAGCATGAGGGCGGCCCGCTCCACCCAGGCCGCCGAGTAGCGGGAGAAGTCCACGCTCCGGCGTTGTTCGTTGTAGCGGGCGCGGATGCGGTAATAGAGGGCTTGGCGCTCCGGCTCGCCGGCCTCCAAATAGGCATGGGCCAGCCGCTCCAGCCGCTCGATCAGCCCCTCCACATCCTGCTGCACCACCCGGTAGACCAGCACCAATTCCGGGTTGGCGTCGCTCAACAGCGCCGAGCGCACCGGATAGTGCTGGGCGATCTCCAGAAAGACCGCCCCCCCGCCTAGAAACGGTTCCACATAACGCTCGATCTCCCCCGCCGCCAGGCCGGGTGGATAGTGGGCCGCCAACTGGGCCAGGAGCTGGCTTTTGCCCCCGGCCCACTTCAGGAAGGGCCGCGCGACGCCCTCGCCGGCAAGAGCCATGGCGCTACCCGGCAAGCGCGGCCCAGGACAGGCCAGCCGTGATCATGGGCCGCGCTCCTACTCGCTTGGCGCGTACTTACAGGTTTGCCCTTTCATGGTGTTGAAGTAGTCGCATAGCACGACGAAGGCCGGGCGCAGCTTCAGCTCGTCAATCCGGCTTGGCTCCAGGATCGCCCACCAATATTGCTCCTCGTCCTGCGGGTTGCCATCATCCAGCCAGTCCAGATTAGGCATGGTCAACAGGCTCATCAGCCCGATCCACGGCTGCCAGTTGGCGGCGGCATATTGATAGGCCCGGCGAAGATAGTCTGCCTGAACCATGTCGGTGATCCCTGCATCTGCGCCGTGCCAGCGATAAGCCGGGTTGACCGGGTCAAAGGTCCAGCCAAACTCCAGCAGCACAATGCGCTTGTCGCTATCGCCATACCGCTCCATAATGGCGCGGATGTCCTCCACATGGCGGAAGGCAAAGAAGCGATAGCCGCCGTACTGTTGATTGGCGGCGGCCTCAGCCG
This sequence comes from Caldilineaceae bacterium, assembly GCA_035574055.1. Classification (GTDB taxonomy): domain Bacteria; phylum Chloroflexota; class Anaerolineae; order Caldilineales; family Caldilineaceae; genus QEUY01. The sequence goes on along the minus strand of DATLZJ010000855.1, from coordinate 11,939 downwards.
GGTCTAGCTCCGGCGGCGCGGCAAAGCCTGCGCCATGCACGCCCAGCATATCGAAATAGCTGTCGCTGTTCCCGCCCATCGCCTGGTACATGCCCTCGTAGAAAAGATCATCGGGCATGGCATTGTTGTTGTTATCGCCCGTCGGCGCCATGCCGGCGCTGATCACAATCGCATTCGGGTTGCCTGCCTTGATGGCAGTATAGGCCTGGCGGAGGAACTCGGCATATTGGGCGGGGTTGGGCCGGTTGCCGCCCCACTCGCGCGCCAGATTTGGCTCATTCCAGACCTGAAAGGCCTGGATACAGCCGGCAGCCTGGGGCGTGCAGTTGTAGCGTGCGGCCACCGCGCCGGCAAACTCGGCGAACAAGGCCGCGTTGCCCGGCGGCAGACCGGCCCAGAAATTGGTCAGCTCTGGGTCAATACTGAGCCGGGCCAGCAGTTTCAGCCCGGCCTTGTTGGTATCGCAGACCACCCGGTCGGCGATAGACCAGTCGAATTGGCCGCGCCCGGCCCCCTCAATCGTCTCCCAGGCGAAGGTGGTCTTCACCCAATCGAAGCCGGCCTCGCTCATCAACATTAGGTCACGGCTGGCGATCTCCGGTCGCCACCAGAGAAAGGCCTGTGCGCCGAAGTCCGGGCTGCGCATACTCGCGGGCAGATAGGCGACTGCCCCGCCGGCGCAGGTGCCTGTCCCACTGCCGGTAGACGCCGGCTGCTGGGCAGCAGGCTGTTGGGCGGCGGGTTGCTCGCCCGCAGGCGGCGCCGCGGCGCTCGGAGCCGTCTGTAGCTCGACAAATTCCGCCGAGACCCAACCTAGCTCGCGGCCTTCCACGCCGATCTGAATCCACGCGCCATCCTGGCTGCGCCCGATGACCTCATACTGCTCACCCTGGTTCACCGTCTGTACCACCTCGCCGTCGGTGCTGGGTGAGCGGCGCACATTCAGAATGCTGGCGGTGATCACTGCCACCGTCTTGGTGCTGGGCGTCGGCGTGGCTGTGGGGGCCTCGGTGGCGGGCGCAGCCGGCTGGCTGCCGCTGTCGCCGCCCGCTGCCGGCTCCTCACTATCGCCTTCTGTCTCCTGCGCCGCGCTGCTCTGGGTCGTGTCCGGCGTTTTGGTGGGCGTTGGCGTCGGATCGGCGCCCCCACGACCACAGGCGGCCAGAAGCAGGCTCATCAACAGCGCCAGCGCACAGAGCGTCCATCGTGGTTGCATCGTTGAATCCCTTATCTCTTGCACATCCGCTTGGGATGTCTCACCGTCACATGGCTCTGATTTTGCCCGGATTGGGGTAAGACCCTTATTTGGGCATGGCCTTCAATGCTTCGTAGACGGGCAGCGGCGACCAATCGTTCCGCACAATGCCCCATTGGGCCTTTTCGGTGCCATCGGCCACTACCCGGAAATTGAGGTTCCAGAGGAAAGCCGGCCCTACCCAGCCCCAATCGCGCATCATGGTATAGGCTTCCACCGTCCATGCCGCTTGCTCATCAAAGGAGTTGTCGTTGGCGTAGGCATAGCGCGGGTCAAATGCGCCGCCTGCCGCCCAGCCGAACTCGGTCGGCCAGATACGCTTGTTGGCGTCGCCATAGGCTACCATGATATTGCGGTAGCCCTCCATGGTGCTGCGGAAACTCCAGGAGTGGTGGGGCGAATCGCAAGCCCCGTTGAAGCTGTTGCCCGTCTGCTGAATGACGCCGCAGGCTTCCTCCCAGCGGACGCTGGCCGGCACATTGTAGCCGCTCGGATGGGCGCCGATGCCGTCGGCATAGTTGGCTAACCCGTTCTGGTACATGCCCTCCAGGTAAGCGAAGTCATCCATGGCAAAGGGCGGATTGGAGCCGGCGGGGGTCAGCGCGCCGCTGATGACCAACATGGAGGGGCAGGCGGCTTTGATCGAGGTGTAGGCCGCCTTGAGCAGGTTCATGTACTCGGCCGGGTCCAGCGGCTTGTTGCCCCACTCATAGTGCAGATTTTGCTCGTTCCAGATCTCGATGGCGCCCAAGGCTGTATTGCAGAATTGGCCTGCCATTGCGCCGACAAAGTTGGCATAGGTCTGGGGATCGGCGGGCGGGCCGCCGACGCTGGCGTCATAGCCCGGCTCGCGCGCCCACCCCGGCGCATTGACCACACTGAACAGCACCCTGATCCCACGGTTGCCCGCCTCGCTGACGATGCCGCCTAGCTCGCCGAAGCCGATGGCCCCGGGGTCGGGCTGGAACAGCCGCCACTCTACCTGTTGCTTGATCCAGTTAAAGCCCAGGTCATTGACTGCGTTGAACGCGCTGCCCGCGCCGCCGCCCAACAAATGGGCCTGAATGCCATAGCCGAAGAAGCCGCCGCCGGCGGGCGGGGGCGCGGCTACCACCGGCGGGGCTGCGGCGGCTTGGGTCTCGACCGGCGCTGCCGGCGGCTGGGGCAGTTCCTCCTGGGCCAGCACCGGCACACTCTCCACCGGACCGGCAGGCGCCGTCAGTTGGGCAAAGAGCCAGCCCGTCCCGCCGTCCGCCAGCTTGATCCGGTACCACTGGCTGTCTGCGGTCTTACCGGTGATCTCGAATCCGGTTCCCGCGGCGGCGCTCGAAATCACCTCAAAGGTAGTGCCAGGGCCGCCGCGCACATTCATGCGGGTCGGCTGGATGATGGCCGTGGGCACACTGGGCGTGGCGGCGGGCGTCGCCGTCTCCGCCGACGGCGCTGCCTCTTCGACGTTCTGTTCGACGCTCTCCGCAGCGTCGGCAGCCGCCGGGGTCGCGGTGGGCGCAACAGTGGCCTCAGATGTGGCCTCAGCCAGGGGATGCGCCGGCTCCTGGTCAAAGATGCCGCGCGTGGAGGACGATTGCGGATCGAGCTTAGGCGAGGCGGCAGGCGGCGCCAGCCGCGCCAGGATGCTGCCCGGCCCCGGCTGGCCGCCAGGGGTGGCGGTCGGCGTCGGCAGCAAGCTCGCCTCGCTCGATACGCGCTGCGCGCCGCCGGTACTGATAAACTCGGCGGCGGCCCAGCCCTCGATCTCCCCGGCGCGAATCTCGTACCAGCCGCCATCATCGCTGGCGCTCAACACCTGGACCTCAGCGCCAGGGTCGAGCTTGCCGACAATGGCAAAGCTCACCCCCGGCCCGCTGCGCACGTTGAGCCGGCTGTCTTCGGCAATGACTACGCCGGTCTGCCCCTGGGCTTGCAGGGAGATGGCCGCCGGCTGGACAACGGCGGCAAGCGAGAGGGTGAGGGAAGCAATCAAGAGACCGGAAAGGATACGTAAGCCGGTGGAAGCCATCACTACCTTGTCTCCTGTAGATAAGCGAGCGCAGCCGCGGCGCAACCAGCACGCGCCGGATGGCTCAGCAACATATTCCCGAGAGCAGCGAGAACGTGGGTCAAGTATCAGGCTGAATCTATGATAGGTAGACGGAGAGCGCCGGCAAAGGCGACGCCTCTCGTCGCCCTTACCTTTGCTCTCCGTGCGTTATGCTGTGATCTGGGGATAGAAGAACCGGCGATGCATTGCGCTGTCGATCGCCATCATGATTTATGATCTGGGCATCATCTAAGCCGTGTTACTTGGGCATGGACTTTAGGGCGCTGTAGACAGGCAGCGGCTCCCAGCTCGGCCCCACGATGCCCCACTGGGCCTTCTCGGTGCCGTTGGCGACCACCCGGAAGTTGAGGTTCCAGAGGAAAGCCGGCCCCACCCAACCCCAATTCCGCATCATGGTGAAGGCTTCCACCGTCCACGCCGCCTGCTCCTCGAAGGTGTTGTCGTCGGCGTATTTGTAGGCCGGATGGTATGCGCCGCCCGCCGCCCAACCGAACTCGGTCGGCCAGACCAACTTGTTGCTTGCGCCGTAGACATTCATGATGTTGCGGTAGCCCTCCATGGTGCTGCGGAAGCTCCAGGAATGATGGGGCGAATCACAGGCCCCGTTGAAGCTGTTGCCGCTCTTCTGGATGGCCTCGCACGCGCCCTCCCAGGTGACGCTGGGCGGCACATTGTAGCCGCTGGGGTGCGCGCCGACGCCGTCAATGTAGTTGTTCAGCCCGGCCTGGAACATCCCTTCCAGGTAGGTGAAGTCGTCCATGGCGTAAGGCGGGTTGTTGCCGGCGGGGGTCAGCGCGCCGCTGATCACATAGATGGAGGGACAGGCGCCCTTGATGGCCGCATAGGCCGGGGCCAGCAGCGCCACATATTCGGCAGGGTTGAGCGGCTTGTTGCCCCACTCGTAGTGGAGATTCTGCTCGTTCCACACTTCGATGGCCTTGAGCGACGAGCCACAATATTTGCCTGCTAGCGCGCCGACAAAGTTGGCATAGGTCTGGGGGTCTTGGGGCGGGCCGCCGACGCTGGCGTCATGACCCGGCTCGCGCGCCCAGGCCGGCGCGTTCACCACGCTGAAGAGCACGTTAACGCCCGCGGCGTTGGCAGCATTGATGATGGGGTCGGCAGAGCCAAAGTCAATGGCGCCCTGGCTGCCCTCAAAGACGCGCCACTCGATCTGTTGCTTGACCCAGCCGAAACCCAGGTCGCGGATCGAGTTCATGACCTGGCCGGCCTGGTCGTTGTGGACCATGTGGGCCTGGACGCCGTAGCCAAAGCCCCCCCCACCCGATGGCGGGGGCGCGGCGACGACGGGCGCAGACGCTCCACTATCCGCCGGGGCAGCCGCAGCCGCCGGCGGCTCCGGAATATCGGCGGCGACCGCCACGGTGCTGGTGTCGCCCGCCGCTGAAACCAGTTGGCCGATCACCCACGCCTTCTGACCGCTGTAATCAATCTGCCACCAGGAGCCGTCCTCGTTCTTGCCGATCACATCATAGCGGTTGCCCGGCGAAAGCTGGCCGATCACCGGATAGTTGGTGCCCGGCCCCTCGCGCAGGTTGACGACCTGGCCGCTGGTCAGCGTGACCCGGTCGGTGGGCGCTTCCGGCGCGGCGGGCGCGACTTCGGCAGGCGCGGCTCCAGCCGCCGCCTCCGGCTGTACGGCAGCAACGGCTGCCTCCGCTGCGCCGCCAACACCCGCTGTCGCCTCAGAGGCTGCCGCTGCTTCAGGCGCCGATTCAGGCGCCTTGGCGACCGCCGGGGCTGCATTCAGTACAATCTTGGTGGATTGAGGCGTCCCCAACGCCTGGCCGGCGCTGTTCACCACCTGGGTCTCCACCCGTAGCTCCTGAGCGCCTGCAGGCGCGCTCACCACCACCTGCGGGCTGTCAATGGGGCGAACCTCTTGGGCCACCATGTTGCCGTCCGCGCCATAGACGCTGTAGACCACCGAAAGCTGGTTAGTCACCCCCTCCAGGCTACCGCCCTGTTGGAACTGGACCAGCACATTCCAGAGGTTCGGGTCTACATCGGCGGCAGACGCCGCGCCCATCGAGACATTGCGGACATTGTAACGCTGGAGCATCTCCAACTTATGGGCCATGCTTCCCGCCGTCTCGATGTAGACGGTGCGCTCCAGCCCCTGGTCGTCCAGATAATTGTAGTGGTACATGCCGATGGACTCGTCCCAGTTGACCTGGCTGAGCAGCCGCGGGTTCTGGAGCGAGAGCGCCACTTGCTGGTTGCCGCCCGGCTGGACCGACACCTGGCTCAGAAGCGGGCGCAGGGCGTCCTGATAGCCCTTGAGCAGGAGGTAATTGCCGCTGCGCTCTACCGACTGGCCTGGGAACTCGACCTGAATCTTGCGCCGCTCTACCTGGTTGGTTGCCCAGGTCATGAGCGCATCCATCTCGCCGTTGGGCTGGTAGGCGCGCGGGTCCACCGGCGCAGGAATGATCAGCCGGTCCACGACCTTGCCCAGCCCCGGCCAATCGTAGCCCAGGGTGTCCCAGGCATCGGCAGAAATCTGGCGCGGCGCTTCGACCCGCACGGCCAAGGTCTTGTTGTTGGCGTGGAGCCGTTCGGCCAGCTCGGCCATGAGGTGGACAAAGTCGGCGCGGGCGCTGGGCACGGCATCCACCCCGCGGTAGTCAATCACCACACCGGGATAGCCGTTCTGGACAATCGTCTGCTCGACCGCCGCCAACTGGTTCTCCTGGAGGCCCGGATCGATCAGCAGGTTGTTGATCAGGTCGGTGCGGATGACGTCGCCATCCCAGTTGCGGATTACCGGCAAGGTGTTGCCGCTGTTGACCGGCGCTGTGCCCTCCAAAGCGCCGTCGCCGCGCAGGTAAAGCCCGGCCTTGGCCTCATTGGTGACCACCGCGTTCGGCGGAAGCTGGCCCTGCAGGCCCAAATCCGCCATGACCGCAGGAACGGCGGGCGTTGTCTGCATCACCATAAAACTGGACGGGACAAATTCCAGCCGGGACTCGATGATATCCTCCGACGGCAGCACCGTGCTGGGAAGATGTTCCCAGCCGGTTCCATTCCAGGTATACAGCCCCAAGGTCTCATAGGGCATGCTATCGTTGGGAATGGGGATAGACAGGATCGCCTGGCTCGGCTCATTGCCCACCAATTTGACGTTGTAGAAGGGGCTTTTGGGGATCAGGTAGTCGGGCAAGTTTGCCGCTGCCTCGTAGAGGTCTCGTCCAGCCTGGCCCTGGATGAACTCGGTGCGGGGCGTGCTCTCGATGGTCGCCATGAAGGTGGAGCGCACCCCTTCTGCCGGAAAGTTGATCAGGGTTCCATCTGGGTCACTGATGGCCCCGCCCGCCGACGAGATGCGGGTATAGGTAAAGGCTTGCAGACGATCTAAGAGGCTAATTGGCGGCAAGAGCAGGGCAAGCACCAAGAGCGCCGGCAACACAACCAGGGTGAGGATCCAGGCCGCCGGTCCCTCCAGCATCCTTCCAAAACCGTTCCATAGTGCGGGACGCGACCCAAACCGACTATTTTGCATAGGATGTCGACTCCTTGGAGAATTCCTGGACTGCGCCGCTATCAGAGTTGGTAGCGCGTAGACAACTTGCTATCTTAGCATACGCCCAGGATGCAGCAAAAAACGCTATTCATTGATCCCGGCCCCCCGGCCCGCTACTTGGCAAGCGCCACTCGACCCAGGGCGACTTGACCGGAGGGACGGCTGTATTGGTTGCGCTTTCCCGCACCGTGCTATACTGCACTGTATGGAGCTAGACCGTCTAGAGCTGGAGTATCCTGAACAACGCCGCCTGCGTCGCCGTCCTCAGGCTTGGCTGCAACTCACCTTGCTCATTGGCTTTCTCTTCTGCCTGCTCCTCGGCGTGGGGGCGCTGGCGGCGCTCATGCTGCTCCAAACCGAGCCGGCCATTGACGAGAACGCCTCACCGCTCGCCAGCTTTCCACGGCAACAGATTATCCCGCACCATGCCCTGGCTCAATTGGCCGGCGACCCACCCGCCGCGCTGGCCTTTCAGGCCCTGCAGGCCGGCGAGTTGGATACAGCATTCGCTATCTCTCTCTTTACCACAGAGCTGGCCGATACGCAACGGCTGGCGCTCTTTTTACAGCTTGCGCGGCGCTATGTCGAGACCGAGCGCCCCGAAGAGGCGATCCTCGCCTACCACCTGGCCCGCAGCACCGCCATCCTCGGCGCATCCCTGACGACCCTGGAGCGCAGCCAGGCGCTGCTACAGATCGCCGAAGGGCTGCTCGACGCCGGCAACCGAGAAGCGGCGCTGGACGCCGCAGTCCAAGCCCGAAGGCTGGCCGTCCAGACTCCAGACCTGCTGCCTGCCCAGCGCAGCCAGGTCTTTGAGAGCCTGCGCCCCATCGCCCGGCAACTGGAGGACCCGGCCTTTCTCGCCGAGATCAACGATCTTGTCCGCAACCCTTACCTGTCGCCGAGCGGCGTGCTGCTGGTAAGCCACTGGTTGACGCTCACCGCGGCCCTCACCGAGACAATGGCCCCGGACCCGGCGGTGAGCGCAGCCGTCGCCGCCCGTACCCAGGCTGCCCGCGTCCTGGCCGACCGCATTGCCTTCACCGGCGGCGTAGACATTGACCCGGAACGGCAGACCCTGGCCGCCGCCCTGCTCGCCGAGGACCAGGCGCGCGGCGCTGCCTTTCAACGCACCCTCGCCGCCGGCCTCTCGCTCAACCAGCAGTTCGGCCTCCTGCTGGAGCGGCGAAGCTGGCTAGCGCTCCAGACCCGCATCGCCCTCGGCGGCTTTGGCCTTTCGCTCGTCCCGGAATGGGAAGCCAATGCCCAGACCCTCCGCGACGAGCTGGCCTCCACCACCACCAATCTGATGGCCGTCGTCGAGGCCATTACCGCTTCCCTGCCGGAGCCGGCTGACCAGGCGCTGTTACGCGCCCAGGCGCTCACCTGGCTGGCGCAGCAAGCCGAACTGGGCATGTTGCCGCCGGAGGCGCCCGGCAGCATCAGCGAAGAGCTGCGCGTGGCCCAGACCGAGCTGGCCCGCCTTGGCCGCCCGCTGGCCCTGCCCGTCGGCTTTGAACGGGAGGCCACGCCGCCCGGCTACCGCTACATCCCCCCCGAAACCGTCCAATAGACAACTCTTAAACAACTCTATTGAGTAACTCAACCACCAACGGCGCTGCCCATGACTGACCTCAACCGGATTGACGAGATCATTCAGGCCGATTCACAGGGCTGGTTCGCCCGCGCCGCCCAAGTAGACGGGCGCCCTGCCGCAGCCGAGCAACGGATCGCCGGCTGTCTCGATGCGTTGGCGGCGCGCCCGCTCGACCCGGCGAACGAGCAGCTTCTCCTGGCGCTTCCGCCAGAGCTACTTGGGATCGGGCGCGTGGCCGCAACTCTACAGGTCGCAGCCGGCCTGCGGATTATGCTCTGTCCCGCGCCGCTCCGCCTCATGCACCCGCCCACGCCGGCGCTCTACCGGCTGCCTGCGCCACAGGTGCAGCACGTCAGCGATGGGTGTCTCTCGCTTGTCAAGGTGGCGCTTGAGCTTGATCCTGGTGCTCTAGATGACGTCGCCATCGGGGCGAGCGCGACGGTCAATCTTGCCCCTTACCTGCACGGCGCCGACCATCCCGCCCTGGCCCTGCGCGTGCTATTGGGCGTGTTGGCCGCTGCCGACGGCGCTGCCGCAGCAACCCCACCCCTCGCCCAAGCCGCGCTGGCAGGGCTACACCGCTGCCGCCCCGAAACGCCGGTGGCGGAGAATCCGGCAAAGCAGCTTGCCCTGCGCTTCTATGAACGGGTTCCCCTGGTTTGGGGGGAGGGAATAGCGGCGGCTGTGGCGCAGGACTGGGCCATGCGCTACTGCTGGTATGCAGAGGCGGCGGCGCTGGCCGTGGAGCCGGCCGAGGTGAGCCGCCTGCTGGTCATGGCGCGGCTGCCCCGCTTCTGGCCCAACACGGCCCTCTTCACCCAGCTTCCGGCCCCGGCACAGACCACGGACACGCAAACCACAAATGCGGCGGCGCTGCACGCCGAACTGGCGGATGCGACACTGCGCCTTTTGGCTCGACGCCGCTTCGCGACACTGGCCGTAACCGCGCCGCCTGGGCTATCCCCTCTGGACCATCTACTCTATTTGTTGGAACTGGGGGAGTGGGTCGCACTCTATGCGGCGGCGCTCTATGGCGTGGACCCTGCCCAGCGGGTTCCCCTGCAACTGCTCTTTGAGGAATAACGCCCTTTGCTCAACGGCCTCCCCTGTCATTAACGCTGCCGCCCACGTATCTGTTCCCGAACCTTGGAGATATAAACAAAGGTACAAAAAAGCACAAACCGGCTTTGCCTGAAACGCCAGAATGGCGTGATTTGGCTGCCAGGATGTGTCCACTTCAGTCTACTTTACCTGGCCCACCTATGCCACCGACGGCAGCGCCCCTTGACTCCCCTTGGCTGATGAGCGAACCGTAGGGGCAGGTCTTGTGCCTGCCCGCACACGCCCACCAGGGGCCTCCCCTACGCACGCCGGCGGATTTCCCACAGCTCCAGCACCAACTCCGGTCCATAGTTGGTCGGGTCAAAATCCGGCGCTTCGGCGGCGGCATAGCCGATCCGGTCAAACAACTCCTCAATGGTGCGCGAGGAGTGGTGCTGGGCTGCGCCCAAGGTGTTGAAAAGATAGACAGCCGAAGGTAAGAGCGCAGGGTAGCCCATCTCATAGAGTGCATAGGCCACCCCGTCGCGCCGCAGACGCTCGACCACCTGATCTGCCGTTTGGTGGATGGGCTGCCCGTCGGGTCTGCGGGCAACGTCAAAGCGAAAGGCAAAGTGGGTGCGTAGATAGCCCTCCTCCAGCAGAAACCTGCCGAGCCGGTGGAGCGCCCGGCGCAACATCGCAAACTCCTCCTGGGTCGCCAGGCTGGCCGGCAACTCTAGAGCGACCTGGCTCAACAGCGCATCGAAGAAACGTCTGCCTACGACTTGGGTAAAGGCGTAACGCGTGGCCTGAGCCGCCGGTGTACCCGCTCCGGCTTGGGCGTCGGCCAATTCAAAGGCAGTGCGGTAGAAGCCATAGGAAAGCGCGTCAAACTCGCCCGACCAAAGCGGCTCCACCGCGCCCGCCGCAAACGCCTCCACCAGGTCTGGGCGAAGCGGACGGCGATAGACCAGGTTCATGTATTCCTCTACACAGGCGTGCACCGCAGCGAGATCGCCGGAATTGCCGGGCAACGCCTGCCAGCTTTCTGAAATCGCAGGCGCCATGCAGCGGGTAAAGTTTGCTCCAATCCGCCACCAGTGGTTGAACTGCGGGTAGGGCCTGGCTGCGACGGCAGCCGCCAAGGTACGCTCTGTCATGGAAGATGCTCCGGGTAAGACGCTCCGGGTGTGGAGAGAGCCAGGTAACGCCCGCGCAGGTCCGGTGGGTTGGACCTGGGCGGGCGCCTGAGCCAATTCAAGACAATCCGGGATGGCTGCGAGCGTACAATAGGGAAGCGTATAATAGGGATACGTGCGCCGTCTCTGTCACATTGCGCCTAGCTTACGCTCACAGCCATCCACCAGAAAAGCGGAACGATGACGCCCTGCAGCCCATCCGGCACCCCGTTGGGAAAAGTTTGTTCGATGGCCTCCTGTATCTCGCGAACTCGGTTCTCCGGATTGGGGTGGGTGCTGAAGAATTCGGGGGGGCGCTGGCCCTGAGAGGCATTGCCTAGGGCCTCCATCACCCGGATCATGGCGCGGGGGTCGTAGCCGGCGTCGGCCATAAAGCGGACGCCCAGCCGGTCCGATTCCAGCTCATCATCGCGGCCATAGCTCATGTTGATCAACTGGCCCACCAGGAGGGCGACCTGTGCGGCGCTTGCGCTGTCAGGGTTCTCAGGGTCGGCCAGCACCACGGCGGCTGCGCCGGCCAAGCCTTCGGTCAGGCGGGACTTGGCGATCTGTTCCGAGGAGTGGCGCGCCACCACATGGCTGATCTCGTGGGCCAGCACACCGGCGACCTCTCCCTCCGTCTGCATCAACGCCAACAGGCCGGCGGTGATAAAGATCTGTCCGCCCGGCAGCGCAAAAGCGTTGATAGTCTCCGAGTCGGCCAGCACATGAAAGTCAAACTGGTACTCGGTCTCGCCGGCCTGCGATTCGGACACCAGCCGTTGGCCGATGGCGTCAATCTGGGCCTGGAGTTGCTCGTCCGGGTGCAGCCCGCCAAATTGCTCGGCCATCTGCGGCGCCGCCTGCAAGCCCAGCGCAATCTCCTCCTCGACTGTCAGCGCGATCCGCTGTTCCTCTCCCGTCACAGGGTTCACCTCCTGGCGGGTCCCAAAGTAATAGCCTGCCACCGCAATGATGGCAATGACCAGGCCGATGATGAGGCGGCCGCTACAGCCGCCTCCCCGCATGGCTCTCCTACGGAATACCATTGGATCAATCTCCTTTGTTGGCTTTGCCACGACTGCGCCAGGAGTCACGGACCATCCGTCTGCGCCAGTCTAGCAAGAAGGTTCGCCACGTTCAACGGCGGCGACGCCAGGAATCTCTTACCAAGAGAGGCAGCCTCCGCCTGGCGTGCCCGCCAGGCGGAGGCGGGGCGACTTCCTACCGAAAGTAAAAAGGGCCGGCGTTGTGCCGGCCCA
>DATLZJ010000854.1:0-4905 GCA_035574055.1 Caldilineaceae bacterium | reverse complement strand
GCCCAGGTGGTAGCCCGCCATATGGTCGAGCGCGGCATCGCCGGGCGCATCGTCAACCTGGCCTCCACCAATGGTCTGGTGGGCGAAGCCAACCTGGCTCATTACAACGCCTCCAAGTTTGGCGTCGTCGGCCTGACCATGACCATGGCCCTGGAACTGGCGCCCTACAACATTCGAGTCAACAGCGTTTGCCCCGGCCTCATCAAAACGCCGCTCACACGCTCCACCTACACCGACCCCCAGGCGACCGCGGAGTACTTGACCAAGATTCCCATGAACCGCTTTGGCGAACCGGAAGAAGTCGCGGCCGCCGTCGCCTATCTGGCTTCAGAAGATTCCGGCTTCATCACCGGCGCACAGTTGGTGATTGACGGCGGCCAGCTTACCTTCTAGAGACTGCCTACCGGTCACTGCCTCTGCTCACTATCTCCTGTGATCTATCCCCTGTACGTTCCCGGTAGGGGCGGATGCGGGCCAGCCCGGCGGCTGGCCCTGTTGTCTCATCTACTTCTTAGAAAACTCTGGGATCAGCCCGCTGGATATGGGTGTATAGTATGGGGTAGCTATCCAGGGAGATTCGGCCCGCTGAATCTGGGCCTAGAGGATGAGACACACATGAAAAGCCAGAAGCAACCGGGTTGGTGGCCCGTCCACGCCATTATCCTGGCGATGGTGACGCTCTTGGGCGCTCAGCTCAAGGTCCCCATGCCGCCGGCATTCCATCAACTTGTTCGCTATTCCGTCATTCTGGTGGGTCATGGATTGCTGCTTCTCTGGTTGTTTTTAGAACGTGATTTGCTGTAATGCGCGGTGGGGGAGTTTTCCGGCAAGGAGGCTATCATGGCCGTGATCACCGTTTCCAGAGAGCTTGGCTCCTTCGGCACCGCCATCGCCGAGCAGGTAGCCGCCCGTTTGTCTACCGTCTGTGTGGATAAGGAGGTGCTGGCCGAGATGGCCCGGCAGGCCGGCGTCGCCGTGGAGGTGATGGTTGAAGCCGAAGAGCGGCTCCTCTCACGACCGCTGGTGGTCAGCGAGGAAATGCGCTCCTTCTTCGCCGGGCAAGACCGCAAACAAAGCGGCCGGCTCGACGAGCAGAGCTTTATCACCCAGATGGCCGAAGCCATCCGCACCCTGGCCGGGCGGGGCAACATCGTCTTTGTGGGACGAGGCGCCCAGCTCATCCTGGCCCAGGACCCCCAAGCGCTTCACGTCCACATTTATGCGCCCCTAGAGGTGCGCGCCGCGCGCATCCAACAGCGCCGAGGGCTGGCCGATCTAGAGACGGCGCTGCGCGTGGTGCGCCAGGTAGACGAGCAGCGTAGCAACTGGTTTCGTCGCTTTTTCCAGGGCGTCAACTGGCGTGATGCCCGCCACTACCACCTGATGATCAATACCGGACGCATCCCCGAGGCAGTGGCCGTTAGCCTTGTCGTCCAAGCTGCGCAAGCCTGAGACAGACAAGACAACGGCCTCCGGCCACCACTCGCCCCATCGCAGCCCTCATCCAGTTGATCCCCTGATCCCTACACACCCTACGAATTTTGTAAATTGGCCGAACCGTTATGCGCCTTGCCAACGTATGTTCTACGCAGCAACTGCACATCCACGGTTTGGTCTAGACGCAAGCGTCGCCATCGGCCGGGTTCCTGAGAAAGGGCTGTATCATGTCTGCACCTATTGCCACCCCACAGACACCCCCAGTGCTTGTTACCCAATGCCGGCAACAAATTCAAACCCTACTAGAGACGCTGCGGGCGCTTGAGCAGGGGGCGGATATGCAGAAGTGGTCAGATGAGATTGGCACCGCGTATCTGAATACACTGGATGGGCTTGCTTGCCTGGAAGGACATCTCTATCTCCAGACCTTAAGGAACAGAGAAAACCCTGCCGGAGGTCATTAAACACCTCCCGACAAAATCATCGGCTTTGGCAATAAATTGACCAGACGCGGAGACAGTGGTAGAGTCTCAGGCGAAAGATGGACGTGCGGCAAATAGCCACCCATTGCTTGCGCGCGCTATGATTCCACCGTGCCCTTCGTCTTTAGCCGGGGAACTTGAGCTAACCCATTGTGACGCCTGTCCGGGTAGTCATTGCCGATGACAATAAACTCTATCGCTCTCTGCTGGCCCAGTTCCTCAATACCCTGGAGGAGGTGACGGTTGTAGGGCAAGCACACGATGGAGAAGAGGCGCTACGGCTGGCACAAGAGCTTAGGCCGGATGTGCTGCTGCTTGATTGGGAGATGCCGAAGCTGACGGGCCTGCAAGTGCTCAACCGTCTCCGCTTTGAGCAGTTGCCGATCCGTGTGCTGCTGATCTCGACCCATGCGGAACCACACTACGAGCAGTTGGCGCTAAGCGCCGGCGCCGATGCCTACATCCCCAAGGGCAATCTGCAAACCCTCGTTGACTCCCTCCTACGTCTGATTCCGCCGGCAAACCACTAAGTAAGCCACTATCCATCGGAAGACAGCCCGCTCAGGCCCGCTTTGCCTCCCGTTCTTCCGCCGCCATAATCGGCGGGCGTTGCACCAGGGGAACGGCCAAACGGGGCGCCAACCCTCATGGCGCAGCCCCAATTCCATGCACCGTCTGTTGAAAATTGTGGATAACCCTGTGGATAACTCTCTGGACTGGGGATAACCTGGGGATAGAAGGCATCTTCCGCCGGGCTAACTCCAGCCGGACCAGCGCGCCAATACCGGGACCGGCGCGCCGATGGGGCGGAAGCCAAAGCCCTTATACAGCGTCTGGGAGCGGGTGTTGGTTAGCTGGGTGTTGAGGATCAGCACGGAGAACTCATTCGCCGCGTAGGCAACCGCATCGCTCAACAGCCCGCGGCCAATACCCTGCCCCTGGAAGTCAGGATGGACCGCCAGCCGGGCCAACTGCCCCTCGCTGCTGCTGTTGGCGCAGATAGCCGAGTAGCCGGCCAGCACCCCCTGCCGCCAGGCCAGTTGCACACGGCCGCGCATGAGCAGTTCAAAGAGGTCTTTAGTTCCGAAGTGCCAGAGAGGGGGAAAAGCAGCGGCGTCTAGCCGGGCCAGCTCATCCAGGAAATCGGGGTGGCCTGGCGTCAGGTTGAGCAATGGCGGGAGCGGCGGCAGCCCTTCGACCCGGCGGGCCAAGCGGTCGAGCTGGTAGAACTGGACCCGCTCCACCTCGACAAAGCCCGCCGCCAAAAGGGCCGGCTCCAGCCAATGGTCGGCCCCATAACTGATGATCTGCACGCCGCCCGGTTGCCTCCCGAACTGCGCCTCCACCAGCGGCAGCAGGCGGCGCAAGGTATCGCCGGGGTGAAAGGGCCGCAGCGCGGCCAATACCTTCAGATAGGCGCGCGTCGGCGCATCCGGCGGCAGCGTGGATGGCCGATCTTCAAGCTGGACGCTGAGAAAGCCCCAGGCGCGGCCGTTCTCCTCGCCGACCGCGCCGGACGCATGGGCCAG
The DNA here is from genome assembly GCA_035574055.1 of Caldilineaceae bacterium. Taxonomy (GTDB): domain Bacteria; phylum Chloroflexota; class Anaerolineae; order Caldilineales; family Caldilineaceae; genus QEUY01. The sequence continues at coordinate 1,457 of DATLZJ010000854.1, read as the reverse complement.
CAGGTGTGGCAAATCCTCCGCGCCCGCATCTACATAGCGGTAGAACGCTTCTTTCAGCAGGCGGCGTACCCCAACCAGATGGAGCAGCGACGCCTTGACAACAGGCATAACACGACATCCGGCAGAATTGCCATGACGCGGCGCCGGCTCACCGGGCCGGCGTCTGGCCGTCCCTCGCATCGGCCCCGCCTCCAGAGGGCTGACCCGCGGCAGCCAGGCGCCGGCCATAGACCTGGGCATAGTATTCCCGGAACTCGCCCTGGCGGATCGGCTCCCACCACCAACGGTTCTCGACATACCAACGGACGGTGGCGCGAATGGCTTCCTCGTGGTTATAGTCCGGCTCCCACCCTAACTCCATGATCTTGCGCACGTCCAGGCAGTAGCGGCGGTCATGCCCTGGACGGTCCTCGACATGGCGGATCAGGCTGCGCGGCTTGCCCAGCTCATCCAGCAGAATTTCCACCATCTCCAGGTTGGTCATCTCGGCGCCGGTGCCGATGTTATAGGTCTCGCCGATGGTCCCTTTCTGCAAGATCAGGTCAACCGCCTGGCAATGGTCCAGCACATATTGGTAATCCCGCCGCTGTTGGCCGTCGCCATAGACCGGCAACGGCTCGTCGTTAAGGGCATTGGTCACAAAAAGCGGCACCACCTTCTCCGGATACTGGTAAGGGCCGATGTTGTTGGCCCCCCGGCTGATGGTGATGGGCAGCCCATAGGTGATGAAGTAGGCGTTGACCAGATGGTCGGCGGCGGCCTTGCTGGCCGCGTAGGGGCTGCGCGGGGCCAGGCAATCGGTCTCTTTGCTCCGATGCTCCCCCTCAATATGCCCATAGACCTCGTCGGTGCTGATCTGGTGATAGCGCAGGTTGCCGTAGGTGCGCGCCGCCTCCAGCAACACATAGGCGCCATAGACATCGGTCTGGATGAAGGCGTCGGGATTGAGGATGCTGCGGTCCACATGCGTCTCGGCGGCGAAATTGACGATGGTGTCAATGCCCTGCCCGCGGATCACCTGCGCCACCCGCGGCGCGTCGCAGATGTCGCCCTGGTAGAAGGAATAGCGACCGGCAAAACGCTCGGCCACATCCTGCAAATTCTCCAACCGGCCCGCATAGGTCAGCTTATCATAGACGACAACGCGCAGGTCCGGGTGCTGTTCCAGCATCCAGCGGACGAAGTTGGAGCCGATGAATCCGGCGCCGCCGGTGACAAGAAGCGTCTGCATGGATAGGATGCCTCTGAGATACCCTCTGAGATACGATGTCTCGGATCAGGTGGTGTGCTAAGGGCTGTGTGTCAAAGACTACGTGCGCGCAGGCGGCCCGAACGCCGCCGTTCCTGCATCCGGCGCAGCCGGCGCAAGCGCCCCGGCTGGCGAGAGGCGGGCAGCGGGAAGTCCACAGCCAGGGTCAGCGTGGGAATGGTGTGCGACTCCGGGAGCAAGGCGGCGG
>DATLZJ010000853.1:0-2618 GCA_035574055.1 Caldilineaceae bacterium | reverse complement strand
GCGGTCAATGACCGGATGCATGTTGATCGCGTCGGGGTCAACGCTGAAGGTGCCCTCGGAGAGGAGCAAGTCCGAGAGCAGAATGCCGGGACACTGGCAGCGGTCCACCAGGTTAAACAGCTCGGCAATGGTGTTGAAGGCGTCGAGGGCATCTCTGGGCGCGACGATGAAGCGCTCGAAGTCGCCTTGGCTTGCTCCTAGGGCCTGCCAGAGGTCTCCCTGTTCCGTCTTGGTGGGGACGCCGGTGGAGGGGCCGGCGCGCTGGACGTTAATAAATACGACCGGCACTTCCATCATGCCGGCCATGCCGATGGCCTCGGTCATCAGCGCAAAGCCGCCGCCGGAGGTGGCGCACATGGCGCGCACGCCGGTGTGGGCCGCGCCGATGGTCATGTTGGCGACGGCCAGCTCATCTTCGCCCTGGCGCACCATGATACCCAAATCGCGCGCATTGGCCGCCATCCAATGCAGGATGCCGGTCGAGGGACTCATGGGATAGGCGCAGTAGAATTTGACGCCCGCCGCCGCGCCGCCCATGGCCAGGGCCTCGTTGCCGTTCCAGACGGCCAGCGGTTTTGGCCCAACCGGCACGGGCCGGTCAAGCGGCGGGAAGTGCTGCCTGGCGTGCTCGTAGCCGCCTCGGGCCGCGCCGACGTTTTCGTCAATGACATCTTGGCCCTTGCGGCCAAATTGGCGTTGGAGCGTCGCCTCCAGGATGGAAAAATCTATGCCCAGGATCGCGAGGATCGCGCCCAGCGCAACGGTGTTCTGGATCACCTTGTTGCGGGATTTGTTGGTCAGATCGCCAACCGGCAGGGGGCATAGGTGGACGCCCTGCTGCACATCGCCCGGCACGATGTCATCACTGTTGAACAGCACCCAACCCCCCGGCTCCATGTGGCGCAGGTGCCGGTTCATGGTGTCCTGGTTCAGACAGAGCAAGAGGTCCAACTTATCGCCGTGGCTGTAGATGGGATGGTCTGCCACGCGGAAGGTGAGCAAAATATGGCCGCCACGGATGATGGATTGGTGGGCATTGTAGGCCCAGAGGTGGAGGCCGCGGCGCACGAAGGTGCGGGCCAAAATATCGCCAGGAGTAGCGATGCCCTGCCCCGCTGCGCCGCCAATGCCAATGACAAAGTCAAAACTCGCCGGCTCCATATACCTTTCTCCTTTGAACGGGACGGACAGCCTGCCTGCGCCGCCATTCTCTCCAGTAGAGGCGACCCGGCCGCACCTGAGTGTGATCTGAGGAGCGGGTTACGGCCCCAAGGTCGGCAAGACGGTACACAGGACAATGGTGTAAGCCCATCTTATCACTATCTCCCCTGCCGATCAACCTATCCAAAAAGAGGGGCAAGTTGTCTGCGTCGCCGATTGACAGCCGGTTCCCCTGGTGCTAGAGTAGCGCCGGTGCGAGCCGCCCTTGCACCGCTCCCTCTGCCAATAGACTCATTGTGCAATAGACTCATTGTGCAACCACCCGCCGACCTGCTGAAACAACAACCTGGAACCACCTAGACGGAAGAGCCTGCATGTACACGCTTGCCAATGATTCTCTGGAAGTCTCAATCCTCGACCCTGTGGCCGACCGCGCCCGCTTTGGCGTGCGCTACTGCACCGGCGGCTATCTCTTTCAAGTCACCGACGCTCGACTGGGGCCGTTGCTGTCCGGCCCAACCTACCCCGATAGCTTCAACTGGTTCGACGGCCAGGGCATCCCTGATGCCTTCAACCTCAGCCCCCTGCGCGACCCCGGCGGGCCGGACTCGCTGGCCCTGATCCTGGGCATCGGCCTCTGTGACCTACAGGCCAAGGAGGTACGTTCCTTCTGTGACTGGGAGGTGGCACAGGCGGAGGGGTGGATCGAGATGCGCACGGTACAGAGCTACCAGAGTTACCGGGTGGAGCTGGCGCGCACGGTGACGTTATCTCGACGCACGGTGCGCTCGGCGACCCGGGTCGTTAACCAGGGCGATGCGCCGATTCCTATGCGCTGGTTCCCCCATCCCTTCTATCCGCAACCGGAGGGGGATGAGCTGATCAAGATCAACCTGCCGCTGGCGCCCATCGAGGATGAGGGTTACCAGTTGGCCGAGAATGGTTTTATTGTGCGGAAAGGCTGGCCCTGGGGCAAGGGCTATTACCTGCCGCTCGACCACACCCCGTTGAGCAACCTGGTGGTGCTGCAAAAGCATCCCAAGCTGGGGCTGGCGGCGGCCACATGCAGCTATGCGCCCGATTACTTCCCCATCTGGGGCAACCCGCGCACCTTCTCCTGGGAACCTTTCCTAGAGCGCACCATTGGCGGCGGCCAGGCATTGACCTGGTGGATTGACTACGAGTGCTAGCCACAGCCAACACGAACAGCTCGGTGCGAGGGGATTTGCCCCTCGCACCGAGCGCGCTTAGACCTTAGCTCGCTTAGACCTTACACGCTACCGGCTACACGCCTCACAGGCTACTCAGTCTCGTTCGGCAGATAGGGCACCATGATCCTTGCCTTGGTGGCGATCTGGGCGGTGTCGAGCGCGGAGGTCGCGTTGGGGCTATCTGTGTCCTTGACGACCAGGATCACCGTGAACGTCTCTTCGTGTTGGCCCTGATGGTGCGGCGGG
>DATLZJ010000852.1:0-4851 GCA_035574055.1 Caldilineaceae bacterium | reverse complement strand
GGCTGTTGTAGGAAGGCCCACTCGCTCCAGGGCGCGGTGAATGACCTGGATCAGGGCGCGGTTGCTGTGCAGCGTCTCGCTTCCGCCGCGCAGGATGACGGCATTGCCGGTCTTGAGGGCCAGGGTGGCGATATCAATGGTAACATTGGGCCGGGCCTCGTAGATAACGCCAAGCACGCCGATGGGGATGCGCCGGCGGCTCAACCTCATGCCATTGGGCAGCAAGCGGCTGTCAATCTCTGCGCCCACGGGGTCGGGCAGGGCCACGATCTTGCGTGTATCCGCGGCCAGCCCGGCGATACGCTGCTCGTTGAGCAACATGCGGTCGAGCAGATTGTCGCGCAGCCCCTTGGCGCGTCCGTTCGCCAGGTCTACGGCGTTTTCGGCGATAACCGCTTGGGCCTGCTGCTCCAGCTCGTCGGCAATGGCGCGCAGCGCGGCGTTCTTCTGTTCGGTGGTCAGCGTCGCCAGCGTGCGGCTGGCGGCGCGGGCGGCCCGGCCCATCGCCTCCAGATTGACGGCGGCCTCGGCGTGGCCGATCAGGTCAGCGGGTTCGGCGGCGATCCCAATTGCCACGGCTACCTCCTTCCTTCTCACAGACAGTGAGCCTCACAGACAGTAGGTGATTGGCCTACTCTATCACAATTCCTGCGATTCAGCGAGCCGGAGTGTTTCCTGCTTGCCTATACGGCTTGCCGATGCCGGTGGGCTATGGTAGCGTCTAGGCCATGCGCATACTGGCTGTGCTGGCGGGGATTGCCATCCTCCTGTATCTGGTCTATGCCGGCTACTTCTATATCTTCCAGCGGGCGATCCTCTTTCCGCGCCATCTGCTCAGGCCGCCAGACCCAGCGCCCTTTGTGCCGGGGTTGGAACAGATGTGGCTGGAGACCGGCGAGGGGCGAGTGGAGGCCTGGTATCTACCGCCGCTGCCGGCGCCGCCAGCGCCCGCGCCGCTCTGTATCATCGCTCACGGCAACGGCGACCTGATAGACTGGTGGCTGCCCTCCATCGGCGGGCTGCGAGAGATGGGCCTGGGGGTGCTGCTGGTCGAATATCCCGGCTATGGTCGCTCGGAGGGCCTACCTTCCCAGGCGGCCATCCGCGAGACCTTCTTGCTCGCCTATGACACCATGAGCCGCCACCCACAGGTGGACCCGGCGCGGATCGTGCTCTTCGGCCATTCGGTGGGCGGCGGCGCGGTCACGACCCTGGCTGCCGAGCGTCCCTCGTCGGCGCTGATCCTCTTTTCCACCTTCACCAGCGTGCGGGCGCTGGCCGCCGAGCAGTGGCTGCCCGGTTTCGCCGCGCTGGACCCGTTCGACAACCTGGCCGTGGTGCGCAGCTATCCCCATCCGGTCTTGATCATCCACGGGCGGAATGACCGTACCATCCCCTACCGTCATGGAGTTGCTCTTTATCAGGCAGCCCCACAGGGTGAGTTGATGACATTAGACTGCGACCACAATGGCTGTGTAGACGACTGGCCGCACTTCTGGCGGGCGCTTCGCCCCTTTTTCGGGCGCGCCGGCATGTTGCGCGAGTGAGACAGGAGGGCTGCCAAAGCCGCGCTAGCTCTGGCCGTGGAGGGCGGACCGCGGGACGGTGATGAGCACGCGCGTCCCGGCGCCCGGTGTGGAGTGGATTTCTATCTGGCCGCCAAAGAGGTCGAGGCGATGGCGAATGCTGGAGAGGCCGAAGCCGCCGCGTATCTCCGGCATCTCCTCGACCACGAATCCTTGGCCCCGGTCCTCCACGGCGATCTGCAATGCGGTCTGCCCCTGGCGCAGCGTCACCCAGGCTTGCCCTGTCGCGGCGTGCTTGACGACATTGAAAAGCAGCTCACGCACGATCTGAAAGAGAAGGCCGCGCAGCTCCGGTTGCTCAATCCTCACCGGCCCGTGGGCCGTCACCGTGACCTGGAGGTGATGGGTAATCCCCATTTGGTTTGCCAGCCACTGGAGTGATTCCACCAGCCCTTCGCCATGGAGCACGGGCGGGCTAAGCTCAACGGTCAAGGTGCGGGTGGCAGTAATGGCCTCTTGCACCAGTTCTTGAAACTGGTCCAGCATATCCCTATGCGCCGGATTGATGTGGCTCTGCAGCAGGTTGATGCGCATATCGAGCGCATAGAGCAATTGCTGCAAGTTGTCATGCAACACCTGGGCAATGCGTTGGCGCTCGCGCAGCTCGACGATGGTCAACTCCGAGGCAAGCATACGCACTTGTTCTGTCCGCTCTCGCACCCGGGTCTCCAAGGTTTGGGTGAGCTCGTCGAGCCGCGCCCGCTCCTGCTCCAGTTGGCGTAAGAGCCGTGCCTGGGTCTCCTCCGCCTGCCGCTGTGCGGTATTGTCGCGCATAATTTTGGCGAAACCGCGCAGCTCTCCATTGGGCCTGCGCAACCGGGTCAGGATGCCGCTGGCCCAAAAGCGACTGCCGTCCTTGCGCACATGCCAGCGCTCATCTAACGATTGGCCCCGGGCTGCTGCGACCTGTAGCTCTCGTTCCGGGATGCCGGCGGCCTGATCCTCGGGCGTAAAGATCAACCGCATATGCTGGCCCAAAACTTCTGCTTCCTCGTGGCCGAGGATCCGCTGGGCGCCAGGGTTCCAACTGATGATGCGGCCTTCGGGGTCTAGGGCAAAGATGGCATACTCATGGACGCTCTCGACAATCAGGCGTTGCCATTCCTCCCGCTCTTGCAGGTCCTCGGCGATCCGGACCTGGCGTGAGACATCCTGCCAGGCGACGGCAATGGCCCCGTCTACCTTCGAGATGCTCAGGTCGAAATAGCCGGCGGCGATATGGGCCGGCGACGCCGCGCCTGGATAGGAATAGGCTTGGGCGCGCCACGGTTTGCCTGTCGTCATGACTCGGCGGCAGGCATAGAAGAGCCGAGGCTCCGGCACCACTTCGCGCAGCTGCTTGCCGAGCAGCCATTCGCGCGAGACGCGATGGGCCAGGATGGCGGCCTCATTCACATAGTCATAGCGGAAGTCCACCAAATGTCCCTGGTCATCGTAGATCGGTGAGAGAATGGCAAAAGGGTGAAAAGCGCCATCCAGTACCCGTTGCACGGTCGGCCTGTCTGCTTCCTCCTGCTGCACGCGTTGCTCTCCTATCGGGTATCCATCGAAGGATCGAACCGTATTCTATTCACGGGCCGGGTTGTCCCTGGGCTATGCCGCTATCCGGATGAATCCACCGGCTCCCTACCTTACTATCACATCAGACATCGCGTATGACCGAGCTTTCGCCCACTATACCACCTAGGCGACGGTGGAACAGTAAGTTAGCAACTAGCCAGGACTTCTTTGCCACACTATTCTGCTATACGTCTGCTCCATGTGACTGCGATGTATTTGTGGGATAGGTCTCTGCGATACGGGGTCAATCTATGACATTGCTGATGTGTGATATCGTTTGTGCGTGGTATTGTTTATACGTGACAGTAACTGCGAGGTGAATACGGAATGTTGTTCCCCCGCTGGAGTGGACCCTAAGAGCAATGCATTTGGACGTGCGGAGACTCACCTACCTATGCGGCTTTACCGGCGTTGGCATCATTCTTGTCACCTGTTTGATAGCGGCCAGCACCTTTAGAAGCCCTACGGGCCTCCCCTATTCCTTCTTGAACCGCGACATCTCTGCCTTGGGAGAGCCGGACTTTTCGGAGCTAGCATATGTGTTCAACTGGGGATTACGGATCGGCGGCCTCTTTTTGGTGGGGTTTATGGTAGCGTTACGGCGCTATGTAGACCATCCCAGTTTTTCCATCGCCTTGGCGCCGGGCATCCTTGCTGCGGTCGGCGTCGTCCTGGTGGGGATATTTCCGGCGCCTGAACGCGCCTACCACCGGGGAGCGGCCTCCATTGTCTTCTTCAGCAGCCTCATCACCTTTACGTTGCTGATCGCAGCGTTCATCTGGGGCGCGCAGGACAAGCTGGACCGCCGGCTGGTGATTCCCACCGGCGTCGTACTGCTTGCCATCGGCTCCTTTCTGATTGTGCCCCACTACCTCTACGAAAATCCCTATGTCGCCTTTTTTGTCGGGCCGCCTGGACCAGACCGCCCTATCGTCTGGCTGCCCTCGCTGCTCGAATGGGTGGCCTTCTCCCTGGTCGCAGTGTGGGTGGTGGTGGTCTCCGGTTATCTCTATTTGCAAGAGCGCAGGGAGAGAGTAGCACAGCAAGCTAGGGCGCCGCGCGCTCGCCTAGCGCGACAAGAACGCCAGGCGTGAACTGAATATACAGGACCTCCCCCTCCTGCACGACCGGCGCAGGTAGCAGGCCGTCCGCCGTCCAATCGAGCGCGCGGTAGAGACGCCAGGCATGGGATGGCGTCGAGGGGGTTCCCTCCAGCAGGAAGGGCTGGCCCCATTCCTCCACGCCGCGCAGGAAGTTATAGGCGCGGCGGGCGGGCCAGCCTGGGTCCAGCCGGAAATCCGCCGGCGTGGGCCAGCCTTGGGCGCTGCCGCCTGGCGGCTGGGGGGTGCGTGGCTGTGTACCGGCGGCCAGGGCAGCTAACGTCTCGGCAGCCAACTCGGCGCCCACCCCGCCGAGAAGTTGATCCAACTCCGGGCCGGTTGCGCCGTCGGGCAGCGTGACCGGAGCCTGGCGCGCCAGGTCGCCGGCGTCCAGCGAGGCGTCCATCCAGTGGACGGTGACGCCGGTCCGCGTTTCGCCGGCGCGGAGCTGCCAAAAGAGGGGCGCGGGGCCACGGTAGGCCGGCAACAGGGAGGGGTGGATATTGAGAAAGCCCAGCGGGGCGAGCGCCAACAGCCTGGCAGGGATGCGCCAGGGGAAGCAGGCCACGAGGACGGCGGCGGGAGCCTGCTCGCCCAGCCAAGCG
>DATLZJ010000851.1:0-6198 GCA_035574055.1 Caldilineaceae bacterium | reverse complement strand
CGGGCCGGGTGATCTCAGCAGATGGCTGGGCTGCGGGCGACTCCGAGGCGACGGCCGGCAGTGTGGTGGGGCCGGCTGCCGGCGTCTCTTTCGGGGCGTCGGCCTGGGGCGGGAGGATGCGGTTCTCATCTGCGCCCTCGGCGGATGGGCCGGCGCCAGACGTCGTCTCAGCCGGCTTTGTCTCAGCCGGCTTTGCCGTCTGGCTCGCGGCGGTGGGTTTGGCCGCTCCACCGGAAGCTGCGCCGGTCTTCTTCGCCGCGCTGCTTGTGGATGCGCCCGTCGCCGGTTTGGGCTTGGCCGCGCCGGCGCTCGTAGAGACCGGCTTGCTGGCGGGCTTGGTGGCCGGCGGCTTGGTCGCTGCCGCGCCGCTCTTGGCCGCCCCCTTGTTGGCCTCTTCCGGCTCGTCCGTCAGCTCGCGGAGAAGTTTGGTGGGGTTGATCTCGTCAAACGCCTTCATCTCCTCACTGAACTGGGAAGTTAGCTCGGAAGAGAGGTTGCGGACGGTGCGGATGACCTTCGCCACCTCGCGGATCGCGCCCGGCAGCCGTTCCGGCCCCAGCACAATCAACGCGATAATGGCGATGAAGAAAAGCTCCCCAAGTCCGATGCCAAAGAAGCTGTCCATAGTGGAATCTAAAACCGTTTGCTACACACTTCGTCCAGCGCGGAGCCAAGCACGCCGTTGATAAAGCGTGGGCTGCTGTCGCTGCCGAAGATCTTTGCCAATTCGACGGCCTCATTGATCGCTACCTTGGGAGGGGTATCCGACTCCTGGGCGCCGATCTCAAAGAGCGCCAAGCGCAAGATATTGCGGTCTATGATCGCCAACTGATCCACCGGCCATTCCGGCGCATATTTGGCGATGAGCCGGTTCAACTCATCCATATTGCGGACCACCCCGCTGACGAGCCAGCGCAAATATTGGGCGCCATGCTCGCCGGGGTCGCTGTAGGCCAATCGCTCATCCACCACCGGCCCCGGCAGATGGCCGACACTATCAATCTCGAAGAGCGCCTGCACTGCCAACCGCCGCGCCTGGCGGCGCTGCTGGATGATCCGTTGGTGATCGCTATGGCTCAGATGGCGGCCTGAGTGGGCGCCGGACTTGCCGGCCCCATTGTTCGGATCGGACGAATCGGCATTGGACTGTGGCGGCACAGGTGAGGACGAGACCATGAAAGACTCTAGCCGGGATCAAAACTCAGCACAATAGTGGGCATCCTACATCATTACCAGGCCACCGTCAACCGTTAGCACTTGGCCCGTGATAAAGCCGGACCGGTCGGACGCCAGAAAGGCGACGGCCCAGGCAACTTCGTCCGGCGTTCCCATCCGGCCCATCGGTGTGTTGCGAATGATCTCGGCCCGCTGCTCGTCGGTCAATACATGGGTCAGCGCCGTCGGCACAAAACCGGGCGCCACTGCGTTGACCGTGATGTTGCGGCTCGCAACCTCGCGGGCCAGACTCTTAGTGAAGCCGATGATCCCCGCCTTGCTGGCCGCATAATTGGTCTGCCCCGCCTGGCCCGTCAAGCCGACCACACTGCTGATGTTGATGATGCGCCCCCACCGTTTGCGGATCATGCCCCGCAACGCCGCTCGGGTCACAGCATAGACGCTGCGCAGATTGGTCGTGATCACGGTGTCCCACTCGTCCTCGGACATGGTGAGCAGCAACGTATCGCGCGTCGTGCCGGCATTGTTGACCAGAATGTCCAGCCCCCCCAGCTCGCCCTGCACCTGCTTGACCAGCTCCGCGGCCTGTTGGCTGTCGCTCACGTCGGCCTGATAGAGACCGCACTCCCCACCGGTCTGGCGGATGGCCTCGGCGACGCTCTGGGCGCCTTCGGCGTTGCCCCGATAGTGGACGGCGACCTTGGCGCCGTGGGCAGCCAGCTCCCTTGCGATTGCCGCGCCGATCCCGCTGCTGCTGCCCGTGACAAGCGCCGTTTTCCCCGAAAAATCCATATGCATCCTTCTCGCGCCTTGTGTGTTGGCTATTATACCGTCGAACGGGCAAAAGTGCGAATCGCCGCTACATGTCCTGTGCGTGGCGCTGCCACCACTCGACGAACGCCGCCACCCCTGCCGGGTCGCCGACGCTTAGGCGATTGGCCGCGCGCTCGATCCGCTTCATCAGCCCCACCAACACATCGCCCGGCCCGACCTCCACAAAGTCGGTCACCCCGTCGGCCACGGCCCGCTGCATGGAGGCCGTCCAACGCACGCTGCCCGTCAGTTGGTCTACCAGCTCGCGGCGGATGGCGTCTGCATCGGTCAAGGGGAGGGCCGTGGTATTGGCAATGACCGGCACGTGCGGGGCCTGGATGGGCGTGGCTTCAATGGCTTGGCGCAGCGCCTCGGCGGCGGGTTGCATCAACGGGCTGTGGGCGGCAATGCTCACCGCCAGCGGCACCACTTTGCGCGCGCCCGCCGCGGCCAGCGCGGCCATGGCCGCCTCCATGCCCGGCAAGTCGCCCGAAATTACGACTTGGCCGGGGCAGTTGTCGTTGGCGACCTGGGCGATGCCGCCGCGGGCCGTCGCCTCGGCGCAAATTTCGGCGACGCGCGCTTCGTCCAGCCCCAGGACGGCGGCCATCTTGCCCGGATTGCGCTCGCCGGCCTGCTTCATCAGCCGGCCCCGCTCGCGCACCAGCCGTAGCCCATCGGCAAAGGTCAAGGCGCCGGCAGCGACCAGGGCGGAATACTCGCCCATGCTGTGGCCTGCCACATACGCGGGCGCCTGGCGTTGCGGCCCCTGGGCGGCCCGCTCGCCCAGGGCTTCCTCCAGGCTGCGCAAGAGCGCCACGGCCATGACCAGCAGCGCCGGCTGGGCGTTGATGGTGTCCGTCAGCTCTGCTTCCGGCCCCTCAAAACAGAGCCGGCTCAGACCAAAGCCCAACAGCTCATCGGCCTCGGCAAAGACTGCGCGCGCCGCCGGAAAGACCTCCACCAGCTCGCGGCCCATGCCTACCACCTGGCTCCCCTGGCCCGGAAAGAGAAAGGCTACCCCACGGCCTGCTCGAATCAACTCAAACTCCGCCATTGCTCATTCCCATAAAGAAAAAGGGCCCATAAAGAAAAAGGGGATTTGGCGCTGCTCCCCAAATCCCCCTGATGGCTCCCGGCTGCGCTTACGCGGCCTCGAGATCAAGCACCTGCCGGCCCCGGTAATGCCCACAGTGGGGGCAGACCCGATGCGGCAGCATCATCTCGCGGCAGTTCGGACACTGCACCAGCTTCGGCGCGCCCAGGGCGTCATGCGCCCGGCGGCGGTTGCGCCGGCCTTTGCTTACTTTTCGCTTTGGTAATGGCCCCATAATTGCTCCTCCCAATCACCTATAATTTTCTGCTTCTCACACAAACCCGCCGTGACCGCAACAGGCCCACCGGAGGCCGTCGAGGGGTTTTGACTCCTCTTGGGCGACTATTCTTGGTTATCAAGCCGCTTGCGGAGCGCCAGCAGCGCAGACCAGCGCGGGTCAATCGCTTCCTCGCCCTCCGCGACTTCCCCTTCTTCCTGGGCTGCCTCTAATTCCTCGCGATAGGCGATCAAATTCGGACACTCGCCTGGCCCATTCCAGATGCAGCTCGGATACATGGGCAGCGCCAACCAGATAGTCTGCCGCACCACCTCGGAGAGGTCCAAAATATGGTGCTCGTCAATGATCAGCGCCTCGTCCTCCAAGTCTTTTTCGGCCCCCTCGAATTCATCGGGCGCAAGGTAGCGCCCGGTGGCGACTTCGGTCAAGGGGCGGAAGCTCTCCTCGATGGTGAAGCGTACCGGCGTCGCAATCGGCGCCAAACAGCGGTTGCAGGTCACCCGAACGGCCGTGCTCAAGCTGGCCTCGACCAGAATTCCACTGTTGATCCGCAACAACTGCACATCCCCCACCAGCGGCCCCATGACCACCAGTTCCGGGTCCAGCTCCGTAATGTCTTCGACCAGCTCATAACGGCGGATCGAGCCGGTCGGCTCCTTGAGCAGTTGGGCGACATTAAACTGCATGGTTAACGCTCCCCGCCGCCCTATTTTCTGTCAGGCAGCTATTGTCAAGGTGCAAGCAACCGCGTCTCGCGCCGGCTGCCTCGCGCGCTTAGACGGACCAGCACAACAAGGAGGTAGGTCTCTGCCCCCGCATCCGTAACCACCTCCCCGTGTAGTAGACAGACCTCCAGTATAGCGCAGCGGGGAAGCGCTGTCAAAAACAGCGCCGTTACTCGGGTTATTGAATTGCCGGTTAGCTGAAGCTCGACGCGTACCGGCGCAGCCTGTGCAGGCGGTCATGCCTCGGGCGAGCCGCCGGGCAGCTTGCCGCGGGGCGGCGTGCGCGGCGGTCGTGGCGAAGCCTCGGGTGGGGGCTGGCGGCCCTCCTGCATGAGCTGGATGCCGTTCTCTACCTGTTGCAGGATCGCATGGAGCCGCTGGGCCAAGTCCTGCAAGACCTGGAGCGTGTAGAGGTCCGCCTGTTCGGCCCGCTGGCGGGCGATCTCCCGGCTTTCCTCCACAATACGCTCGGCCTCTGCCTGGGCAGTGGTCACCAGCGACCGCTCACTGAGCATCTCCATCGCCTGATTTCTGGCCTGCTGAATGAGCCGTTCGGCTTCGGCTCGCGCTTCGGCGATGATCCGGTCCCGCTCCTGCAAGGTCCGCTCACTCTCACGGATGGAGCTGGGCACGTTGATGCGCATCCGCTCGATCAGCTGCTCCATCTCGCGGGCGCGCACGAGCCGGTAGGGTGAAAAAGGCACCTGCCATCCCTGGCTCAACATATCGTTTAACTGATCGACCAACTGTAGGATAGCGATGGGACACCTCCTGCGCTGTTGAGGTGGAGAGGAGAGAGGGGTGGCCGGAGCCGCCGCGCTTAGCCCCGGTGAGCCAGCTTGCCCTCGCTGCGCGAAAGGCTTGGGGCCGGCTGGATGGCCGTCTCCATCGGAAATTTGCGCTGGAGCGCCTGGCGCACATGCTCCGGCGCCCATGCTTCATAGTCGCCGCCCAGGCTAGCCACTTCCTTTAAGATGGTGGCGCTGAGAAAGGCATAGCGGTTGTTGCAGAGAAGGCAGCACAGCTCGATCTCCGGCGCTAGTTCCCGGTTGGCCCAGCCGATCTGGTACTCGAACTCAAAGTCGGCCACATTCCGCAGCCCGCGCACAATCACATCTGCGCCGACCTCGCGCGCATGGTGGACGGTCAGCCCAGTATAGGCGACGACGCTTACGTTGGGCAGGTGGGCGAGCGCCACACTCGCCAGCTCCAGCCGCTCTTCGGTGCTGAAGAGCAGCTTCTTGGGCGGCGCATCGTAGATCGCCACCACCAGTTCGTCGAAGAGCGCGCTGGCGCGGGTGGCGATGTCAATGTGACCATTGTGGATCGGGTCAAAGGTGCCCGGATAGAGCGCACGCGGCATACGCCACCCTTTTATTCGTCGGCCAGAAATTCGGCAAAGATTTGGTTACCCACCATTAAGCCCTGGCGGCTAAGCCGGACCCGCTGCCCATCTATCTCCAGCAAGCCCCACCCACCCAGGCGCGCCAGCGGCTCGGCAAAGACCTCGCGCAGGTCTACCCCATGCATCTCCCGGAAGCGTTCAAAGGGCACCCCTTCGCGCACTAGGCGCAGCCCGACCATCATCGTCTCCCCCATGGAGACCCGCGCCGGCAGTGCCTCTGTGAAGTCCTCCACCGGTTCACCGGCCAATAGGCGCTTGACATAACCCTGGACCGATTTGCGGTTGCTCCACCGCCGGCTGATGGCCTGCCCATCGCCCTGAGGCCGGAAGCGTAGATGGCTGTGCGCCCCCGGCCCCACCCCCACATACTCCTGGTTGCGCCAGTAGAGCAGATTATGGCGGCAGGCAAAGCCGGGGTTGGCAGCCTCGTCCGGCGTGACGGCTTTCCCACCGGGCCGCGCCCAGTTGGAGACTTCATAGTGGACATAGCCGGCCGCGGCCAGCCGCTCCATCGCCAGCTCATAGAGCGCCGCAGCCTCGTCGTCGTCGGGCGCCGGTACAGCGCCGGTCTCGACCCAATGGTGCAACGGCGTGTTCGGCTCGACGATCAGGCTGTAGAGGCTCAGATGCTCCGGCGCCAGCGCCACGGCTTGGGCCAGTGTATCGGCCCATGCTGCCGGCGGCTGGTGGGGCAGGCCGAAGATAAAGTCCAGGTTGATGTTGTCGAAGCCGGCGCTCCTCGCCG
>DATLZJ010000850.1:0-10147 GCA_035574055.1 Caldilineaceae bacterium | reverse complement strand
ACCGCCAGAGTCAGTGTCGGGATGGTCTGTAGCTCGGGGAGCAGTGCAGGAGCGACGCCGGGCGCGGGCGGGCGCTGCCAAACCCACCGCCAGCGGGCGCGCTCCTCGTCACCGCCATTGGCCGCCCAAAAGCCAAGCTCGTCGTCCAGCAGGCAACGGGTCTGCTCGACCACCTGCACCAACCGCTGCCAGTGTTCCACCATCTGGGGCTGGCAATGATCGCCGAAGGCCATGACCGTCTCCAGGGGCGCGCCGCCCTCCCCTCCATGTCGGAGTTGGGCGCGCAACATCCGGTATTGGCTGCGGTAGGTCTCCAGCCAAAAGCTTTCGGCGCTCTGAAAGGCCGGCAGCAACAGATCGGCAAAGAAGGTGACATGGACGGAGTTGACCCGCTCCACCACGCGCACCAGGCGAGCCGTTTGGGGGTAGGAAAGGTCGAAATAGGCGCTTGCATCGAAATCGCGCCACTCGCCATAGGCGCTGCTCAGGCGGCGCAGCCGGTCGGCCACAGCCAGCAGCACATGGGCAGCGGCCCGGGCCTCCTCCGCTACAGCGTTCTCTCCCTGGCCGACGGGAATGCGATACATCTGCACCAAAGGGTCGCCGCGCAGCAGACTGCGGAAGGAGCCGGGCAGCTCCAGCCGCCGGTGGCTTTGGCGCAACGCCGCCGCCAGCCCAGGCGTCGAAGAGATCGCGCTTGAGTACCCCAGGCTCGACATGGGTAAATCAATCAACTTGGCGAAAGGCTCTCCGCCGGCCACTGGCGGCACGGTCTTCTCCTCTTGACGTCGTCCTGACGCTACAGCAGCCCAACCTTAGAGTTATCGCCCAAGGAGAGCTTGTAGGCTTTGGGCTTGATGGGGCTGTACGTGACTTCGACTTCCCGGCCGATGATGCTGTCCTGGATGCGGCCAGGCACGTCGTGGATACGGCTATGGTCGAGGACAATGCTATGCTCGATCTCGCTGTTCTCGACGACGGTATGGTGATAGATGCTGGTAAAGGGGCCGACATAGCTGTTGACGATACGCGTCTCCTCGCCGATGATGGTCGGCCCGCGTATGACGCTGTTGATGATCTCCGCCCCTCGCTCCACCGTCACCAAATGGTCAATGCGGCTGTCCCGGTCCACATAGCCCTCGACTTTGGGCGTCAGCTCGGCCAGCACCCGGTCATTGGCCTGCAACATATCGGTGCTCTTGCCGGTGTCAATCCACCAGCCGCGATGGATGTAGGGGTAGACGCGGCAGCCGTGGTCCACCAGCCATTGAATGGCGTCGGTGATCTCCAGCTCGCCCCGCCAGCTTGGCTTAATGTTGTTGACCGCCTCGAAGATGCACGAATCGAACATATAGATGCCCACCAACGCCAGCTTGCTGACCGGCGTTCTGGGCTTTTCAACCAGCCGCACGATGCGCTGCTGGTCGTCCAGCTCGGCCACCCCGTAATGCTGCGGTTCGTCCACTTCCGTCAGCACGATCTGGCTGTTCCAATCGCTGTTGGCGAACTGGCTGATCAGCGGGCTGATGCCGCCCTGGATCACATTGTCGCCCAGGAACATCACAAAGCGCTCATCGCCCAAGAACTCCTGGCTGATCTTGACGGCGTGGGCCAACCCAAGCGGCGCGTCCTGGGGAATGTAGCTGATGTTGACCCCCCATCGCTTCCCCTGCCCCACCGCCTGGCGAATCTCGTCGCCCGTGTCGCCGATGACGATGCCGATCTCGCAGATGCCGGCGTCGCGAATGGCTTCAATCACCCGGAAAAGGACCGGCTTGTTGGCGACAGGCATCAACTGCTTGGCGCGTGTAAAGGTAAAGGGTTTGAGCCGGGTGCCTTTGCCGCCGCTTAAAATCAGCCCCTTCATCGTCCTGTTCCTTGTTCTATGCTTCGTTCTATGCTTCGCTCCACCGGTGCTCTTTTGCGCCGCCGGTTCAACGGTAATAGCCCGACATGGTGACATCGCGATCGGCGTTCAACAGAACCGCGCCCACGATCCGCGCATGGACCTTCTCCAACACCAGCTTGGCGCGCTGGGCGTGCTCGCGCTTGGTGGCTCCGGCGTTGACCAGCAGCACCACGCCATCCACCTTGCCGGCCCAAAGCGCGGCATCGGTGACAGCCAGCACCGGCGGCGCATCCACCAGCACATAATCGGCCTGCTCCTGCAATTCAGCGAGGGCGTCAACCAGTCGCTTCCGGCTGAGCAGGGCAGCGGGGTTTGCCACCGGCGGCCCGCCCACCAACACCTGCAAGCCCTCCACCGCCGTCTTTTGCAGCGGGGCGGGTCCATCCTCCTGCAACCAGGTGCTCAGCCCGCGGCTATTGGAGAGGCCAAAGATCTCGTGCTGTTGGGGCCGGCGCAGGTCGCCGTCCACCAGCGTCACCCGGTCGCCGGCCTGGGCCAACACCACGGCCAGGTTAGCGACGGCCGCGCTCTTCTCCGCCATGGTATCGGCGCTGGTGACGAGCACCGTATGGAGCGGCTGCTCCAACCGGGAGAATTCCAGGTTGGTGCGCAGGCTCTGGTAAGCTTCCGCCGCGGGGCTGCGCGGGTCGGTCAGGGTAATCAGGCTGGTCATGGCAATTTACTCTACTCGATCCGGGTGCTGCTCAATCCGGGCGCTACTCGATCAGAATCGTACCTAGCTCGACCCCATTGTCCAGGCCGGGCGCCGGCTGTGCGCCCCGCACAGGGGGGCGCTCGCCGTCTTCCCAATAGTACAGACCCACAATCAAACGATAGGAACCGGGCGCGAGTTCAGCCGGTAGGGCAAGCGTCTGCGAATCAACGACCGGACGTCCGGGCACCCAGGCCGACATGGGCAGCCGCCCGGCGTGATCGTGGGGCTGCCAATCCAGTTGGGCCAGCTTTTGGCCCTGGCCGTCAACCAGGTGGACAAAGACCGTGTAGTCCCGCGGCGCCGGCCCTCTGGCCCGCCAGTGGAGGGTGAAGGGCAACGAGCCGCCGGGGTGGGCCGTCTCCGGCAGGGTCACGCCGGTCAGCTCGATCTGCTCGCCAAAGAAGACGGCCAAGGATCGGGCCGGGGGCGGCGCTTCGTCCACAATGGCCTCCCAGCCGCCTGCCGGAGTGCGCCGGTAGCCGCCCAAGCGGGCCAGCGTTCTCCCCTCCAACACGGGAACCGGCGCGTCACCGGCGACCGGCAGCCGCAGGCTTTCATGCCAGCCCCCCTCGCCGCTGTAGACCCCGACGGCCAGCACAAAGCGCTCGGCCTCCAACGTCCAGGGCAGCGTGGCGACCGCCACCGGTGTACCCGGCGTCCACCTAGACGTAGGATACCACAGCACGGCAACCGGCTGATAATACTCGCTATCATGCAGCAGGTTCCCCTCTGTGTCCAGATAGGCAATGTAGAAGCGGTAATCCTCGTCCAGCGGGCGCAACGCCTCCCAGACCAGCGTTGCCACCAGCTCGCCGTAGCGGTCGGTCGTCACCCGATAGTCCAGCAGGCGCAGTTCATCACCGAATTGAACCGGCTCAACCTGGCCGGTTGCGGCGGTGTAGCCGGGGCGCAGCCAGGCCGTGTAAAAGGCGGGGGGCAGGGTCCGGTTCTCCTCGCCCTGGCGGAGCAACAGATAACCGTCGTCGGCTGCGGCGATGCCAAAGCCGCTCTCCAGCAGCTCGTCCACCGTCGCGCGCAGGTCGCTGGGGTGTTGGGGCCAGGCCGGGCCGGTTACATCCACAAAGACGGTATCGGCGTCCTCCAGCCGCGGGAAGATGTAGACGGTCTCGCGACCGCTGACGTGGGGGTTGAGCCGGTCTTGGGCCGAGACTTTGGCCTCCGGGGGAATCTGTGCGATGAGCGCGGCGGCGCGGCGATGATGGTCGGTGATGGTGAGCGGCAGATAGTTGCCGCTGCCGGGCAAGTAGCCGTGGAGCCGCTGCGCGACCAGGGTGCAGAGCAACGCCGCGCCTGCGCCCAGCAGGATTGCAGCCTGGCCCTGGCGGGTGTGCCGCCCGCCGAGCCAGTCGGCCAGCCGCGCCAGCCCAAAGACCGTCGCGGCCAGCACCAAGGGCACAATGGGCGCGGCATAGATCAGAGTGTGAACCTGGTGCATGGGCGGGAAGTCGGCCAGCAGGTTGATCGCCAACGAGGGCAGCGCCAGCAGCAGCACCTCCGGCGCAAGCAAGGCCAGAAAACCCGTGGGCCAGAGCAGCTCAAAGAAGTAGCGCCCCGCCCCGGCGGCGCGGAGCTGCGCCCAGACCAGATCGGGACGGGTGAGCAGCGCCCAGACCATCTCGCCCGGCGTCTCGCCCAAATAGGCATAGCGGCCCCAATGGATATTGCCCTCGGCGAAGAGATTCTGGATCACCAGCACCGCGGCCAGCGCCCAGGCCAACGAGAGCGCCACGGTCGCCAGCCCTAGCCAAACCCGCCGTTGGACGACCAGCGCATAGAGGCCCATCATCAAGACCAGCAGCGCCACCTCCTCCTTGCAGCTTGCGGCCAGCACGGCAAAGAGGGCAAAGAGGCCGGCGCGCCCGGCCAGCAGAAAGTAGAAGGCCGCCAGCAGAAAGGTCGGCGCCAGGGTCAGCGGGTGGAACTCCAGCCAGTTGGCGGCCTGGAGCGCCGGGGTGAGCAGCAGAGCCACGGCCAGCGCCAGCGCCGCCCACCCATTGCCCAACTGGGCGCGGCCCAGCGCAAAGAGAGGCACAGCCGCCAGGGCCACCGTCGTCGCCTGCACCACCAGCAAGGTGGGCGGGCCGCTGTAGACCCAATAGAGCCAGGAGAGGGGGATCAGGATCGGTTCGACGTGCAGACTCAGACGGTTGACCGTGCCGGGCTGGTTGGTCAGGTGAAACCAGTTGCCGTGGGCGGTGTTCCAGACGGTCTGGTTGAGGTTGCCCATGTCGAGCGCGCGCGCCTCGAAGGCGTAGTAGCGCACCAGCGTCAGATAACTGAAGGTGATGGCGTAAGCGATGACCGCCAGCCAGAGCAGCAGGATAGGCAGCGAGCGGTGGGTGAGCGAGCGGAGAACCAAAGGGCTGGGCGCAGTGAGTAACCAGGGCGGGCCAGGCGATGCTCCCGGCCCGCCAGCAGGGCGTGATCAGGCCGTCTTGGGCGCGGCCAGCCGGCCCGGTTGGGTGGCGGTCTGGGGCGCTTCGTGCCGGCCAGAGACGACGGGGATGGCGCCCAGCACCGGCACGCCCAGCGCCCGCTCCAGCGCCGCCGGCGTGCGCAACAGATCCGACTCCATCCAGGTCAGCGCCAGCACCACCGCGCCGCCCAAGAGCAGCCCCAACACCGCGCCGGCAATGGCGTTGAGCAGCGGCTTGGGCTGGTATAGCTCATAACTAATGGCGCGGCTGCGAATCTTGACCTCGATGCGGTCGGCCTTATCTTGCTGGGCATAGTAGGCGGTGCGCTCCTCCACAAACTCGTCGGCCAGGGTGAGGGCCATCAGCTTGGCGACCTCGCCATCGCGGGCGCGCGCTTCGATACGGATTGTGAAGTCGCTGGAATCGGCTGCGACGGTGACATTGCTCAGGAAGTCGTAGGGATTTTGGTCAAGCTGGGCGCGGTCAATCACCCGCTGGGCGATCTCGGGCGTCTGGAGGTTGGCGGCAAAGTTGCGCATCAAGTCCTTGGCGGTATTCCCTAACCCCCAGTCCGGACGAGCCGGAACCGTGCTCACATAGACGGTGGCGCGGTACATCTCCTCCTGAAGATAGCTGATGCCAAAGGCCGCCGCCGCGGCCAGTATCATGGCCGTGACGATGATCCAGCCCCGTCGCCGCAAAATGCGGAGATACTCTTGAATGGTCATGCGAATGGACCTCCTCGCTCGCCCGCTTTTCCTAGAAGAGTAGAAAACGAGAAAAGTAGAAAATAGCTGCTATCTCCTATTTCCTATCTTCTACTTCCTATCTCCTATTTCCTATCTTCTCCCTCCTACCCCACTACGTTACCAGCCATCTTAACGGTCTTTGGGGATTTCGCCAAGGATCGGCAGCCCCAGTTCCTCCAGGGTGCGCCGGTCGCGCACCGAGCTGTCCAGATAGTCCAGCAGAAAGGCGAGTCCTAACCCTACCGCCAGCCCCAAGCCGATGCGCAGCGGCCACTCCAGCCGTGCACGCAGACCCGGACCGGCTGGGCTGATTGACGGCCCATCAATCACGGTGATACCTGCGCCCTCGGTGCCCAACTGCTGAAAGTAGACGACAGCGTTCTCCTCCAGCTCGGCGGCGGCAGCGGCCGCGATGGCCGCCAACTGCTCGGCGTCGCCCCACTGGAAGCTCAGGGTGAGAATGCGATGTTGCACCCCCGTGGCTGCGCTCCCCTGGATCAGGCCCGGCGGCACCTGGATCGCCTGGTCCGCCAGCCGTTGGCTGACCGCACGGGCGAATAGCTCGCTCCGCACCACTTCGGTGAAGTCGTCCACCAGGTATTCGCTGGTCAGCCAGGCATAGTAGCGGGGGTCATAGGCTGTTGCGTCGGCCTGGGCGATGGGCAACACGCCCACCAGCAGCCGCATAGAAGCGATGTAGCTGGGCGGCGCCGGCTGCCAGGGGCGCAACTGGAGCGCGCTGATCAGCGCCACCAACGCGGCCAACGCCAGGGGCAGCCACCAACGCCGGCGCAGAACCTCCCAATAGGCGCGTAGCTCCATGCTTACCCTGTTGCTCGTTCGAGCGAGG
The DNA here is from genome assembly GCA_035574055.1 of Caldilineaceae bacterium. Classification (GTDB taxonomy): domain Bacteria; phylum Chloroflexota; class Anaerolineae; order Caldilineales; family Caldilineaceae; genus QEUY01. Next base: position 3,486 of record DATLZJ010000850.1, on the reverse strand, counting down.
TCTGGGCGGCCCCGGCTGCCGGCAATTCCGCCGCGGCGGCTGGCTCCACGCGGTTGCCGCTGCACACCTGGGCCACGTACTCCGTCAGCTTATCACGAAAGGCAGCAGCGCTGAAGCGTTCAGCCTGGGCGCGGCAGGCTGCCGGGTCATATTGCTGTGGGTCGAAGCGCGCCAGCACATCCAGCAGGCCTTCCACCGTCTGCTCGGCGAACAGCTCGCCGGTCACGCCGGGGATCATGGTGTCCAGCGCGCCCCCGCCGGCAAAGGCGACCACGGGCCGTCCAACGGCCAGGGCCTGTAGCGGGGCGATCCCAAAATCCTCCAGCCCCGGGAAGAGAAACGCTTTGCAGCCCCGCAACAGTTCCCGCACCCGCTCCCGGCTCTGGTGGCCCAGGAAGGAGACATTGGGACCGGCAGCGGCGCGCAGCGGGGCCAGGTCGCGGCCCTCGCCCACGATGATGAGCCGTTCCGCGGGAAGGTACTTCATGGCGGCCACGGCCAGGTCAATGCGCTTATAGGGGATCAGGCGGCTGACGATCAAGTAATAGCTCCCTGGCAAATAGTGGTTTTCTGGCAGGAAGTGATCCTTCGCCAGGGCGCCGGCTTCGGCGTCGCCTGCCGGGGTAAAATAGTCCGTGTCCACCGGCGGGTAAATGATCACGCTCTCCCGCCCATAAATGGCGCGGATGCGCTCCTGCACCACCCGGCTGATGGCGATGAAGTGGTCTACCCGCTGGGCCGCGTCCCAGTCCCATTGGCGCAAGGCGGCCAGCAGCGGGCGCAGCGCCCGGTCCTGGAGCCTGCTGATCTGCTCGCGCTCGCGGTATTGGTCATAAAGCCAGAGGAAGCGGGTTGGGGTCAGGCAATAACAGACGTGGCGTGTCCGCTTTTGCGACGGCTCGCCAGTATAGACGCCGTGGCAGAAGGCGCTCTTGTTGCTCACCACCAGGTCATAACCGCTCAGGTCCATGCGCCCAAAGGCGAAGGGATAGAGGGGCAGATAGGGCTGATGGTGGGCGGCGATGCCGGGCAGCCGCTGGAGAAAGCTGGTGTGGATGGGCCAGTTCCGGTAGGCGGGCGGCATTCGCTCAGGCGCATAGATGCTGGTATAGACCGGCGCGCCCGGAAAGATCGCCGCCAGCTCTTCCAGCACATTTTCGGCGCCGCCATATTGGTTCAGCCAGTCGTGGACCAAGGCCACCCGCGGCGCGGCGGAGTTCCCTTCGTTCATGCCGGTCTACCGGCGGCCCTTCAGGCCAGCCGCAGCTCTTTCAGCTCTTGGGCGACAAAATGCTCGACGAGCATCCGGTAAAGCTGTTCGACCATATCCGGGTCCAGCCCCGCTTCGACGGCCCAGGCGCGGCGCTGGGCAAAGAGCTGCTGCTGTCGCTCCGGCGCGCGCACATCCTGCTCGGTCTTTTTGAAGCGAGTAATCGCCTTGACGTATTGCGCGCGCCGCCCAAGGGCAGCGACAATCTCCTGGTCAATGGCATCAATGGCGTCGCGCACGTCTTGGATGCTGCTGCACTCTGCGGGACTTTTCATCGCGGGTTGTCTCAGATTATCGCCGGCGTGATGGGTGTGTCGGCCCTGGGCCGGCGCAGTTGCTCTTGACCAAAATCGAGCCTCCATTGTACCCCAGCCCGGTGCAGATTGAAAACCAGAACCTGCGGTAAGGATACCGCCCGCTCTGGCTAGAACGGTTCTATGCGGTTGATTCCAGGTATCCGGTCGAAGTCTCGATCAAACGAGACAAGCTCACGAAGCCCCTGATGCTTCATCAGTGCGGCATGATATGCATCCGCAAAGGGCAGATCCAAATCGACATACAGTTCAAATGCGGTACGCAACGTGTCTTTGCCCGGCAAGATGATGCCTGGCAGTTCGAGCAAAGGGAGGAGCGCATCGCGGATGGCGGCCTTTGGCTGCTGGTAGAATCGCTGGAGGGTATAAACAGTCTCGAAAACCACTGTCACTGCGAGATGAGCCTTGAATTCTCCCCGCTCGATACGGGCCAGGTAAGCCGTCGCTCTTGCCGAATGGTCAGGCTCGTCTGCAAGTAGGCGCCGCAAAAAGAGATACTCATAGCGCGAAAGAACACCTCTGCCCGCATAGATCCCGCATAGATATAGTGCCGTTACCTCCTCCCGCATCTTACCAACTGCGGTACAACTCTACCAGAATACCTTGCCTGTACAAGTTGCCTAGCATCTGGATGGATCGGCTTGTCTTGCCGGCTCCGCTGGAACGCCGGCGCGCCGTCAGGCTAGGGCAATTGGACGCTAGCAATCTCGGAGAGGCTATGTACTCATTCGACCTTACTTCTGAACAAAAGATGCTGGTGGAAACGGTCCGCCGCTTTGCCGCCCAACGGTTGCGCCAGGAGAGCCGCTCCGCCGAGGCGGCCCGCTCGGTCTCACCGGCGCTGCTGCAAACGGGCTGGGAGCTGGGGCTGCTGCCCGGCTCCATCCCCGCCGAGTATGGCGGCTTCGGCGACCACTCCGCCGTCACCAGCGCCCTCTACCTGGAGGAGCTGGGCTGGGGCGATGTGGGGCTGGCGTTGCACCTGCTCACCCCCAACCTGGTCGCCATTCCCATTGCCCTCTTTGGCGCCCAAGAGCAAAAGGAGCAATACCTGCCCCGCTTCTGCGACGAGCAATTCCCCAGGGCCACCGCCGCGCTGATCGAGCCGGTCTTCCAGTTCGACCCTGCCGAGCTGGCGACCACGGCGGTCAAGGAGGGGGACGGCTTTGTGATTGATGGGGTCAAGACGCTGGTGCCGTTGGCGGCTGGGGCCGAGCTATTCCTCGTCTATGCCCGCGAGGGCCTGTTGACACAAGCCTACCTCGTGCCGGGCGACACGCCGGGCATCCACCTTGGCGAGCCGGTGACGATGATGGGCGCGCAGGCGCTCTGCACCTACACCGTGACCTTCAACCGGGTACGCGTGCCGCGCGCCGCCCGCTTGGGCGGCGTCAAGGGCATCCGGCTGGAGCGGTTGCTGACGGTCAGCCGCATTGCGCTGGCCGCGCTGGCCGTCGGCCAAGCCCGCGCCGCCTATGAGTACGCCCTTCAATATGCCAAGGAGCGCGAGGCGTTTGGGGAACCCATCGCCCATCGCCAGAGCATCGCCTTTATGCTCGCCAACATGCGTATCGAGCTGGAGGCGACCCGCCTGCTTGCCTGGGAGGCGGCCTATCTGCTGGACAGCCGCGAAGACGCCACCCGCGCTGCCGTCCTGGCGAAGCATTACGCCGAAAAGATGGTGCTGGAGGTGACCGACGGGGCCGTGCAAATCTTGGGCGGGCATGGCTATGTGCGCGACCATCCGGTCGAGATGTGGCTGCGCAACGGGCGCGGCTTTGTGGCGTGGGAGGGGCTGGTGATGGCGTAGCGCGGGCCACGCGACGGCGCGAGAGAGAAACCTTGTAGAAGAGAGGAACCTATGCCGATTGAGTTCAAGTTGCCGGTCGAGATTGAAAAGCA
>DATLZJ010000849.1:0-2632 GCA_035574055.1 Caldilineaceae bacterium | reverse complement strand
CCGGAAGGCGCTGGCGCCATTATACGTCGAGCGCCAACGATTGTAAAACGGGCGCCAGACGAAGGGCTGTCTGCTGGCCTACATCTTCTCAAGCCCGGCCAGGTTAGGGTACAGTAACCGGCTCGACTGCCCGGCGAGCCGCTGTCAGGTTACAGGTGGGCGCGGTGATCGGCGTGACACAGCCGGTGCCCAGGACAAAGCGCCGGCCTTGCGTCGCCTCCAGAGCGGCGGCGGCTTCCTGGGCCACCTGCTCCGGCGTACCCCGCACCATCGTCTCCCACTGGCGCAACCCGCCGCACAGGGCCATGCCGGTGCGTTTGAGCGCCTCGCCCAGGCTAGGCGGCGTCTCGGTATCATGCCAGTTGATCAGTTGGGCCGGATAGTCGGCCACCATGTCAAACATCACGTTGCGCCCGTGCAGGTGGACCAGATTGAACCACATGCCCTCGGTGGCAGCCAGGATCTCCAGGTCGAACGGGCGGCCAAAGGAGCGGTACTCCTCCTCGGTCAGCAGATCATAGCTGGCGTGCTGCACAGCCAGGAAGATGCCGGCTGCGCCGGTCGTCTTCAGCCGGTCAATAAAGCGCACAATGGACTCGGTGATGGTCATCAGTCCCGCCCGAACGGCCTCCGGGTGTTGGCGCAGGTCGGCCAGCAGACGGTCGCCGGCCAGGTTCTTGGCCTGGGAGAGCGGGTTGAAGATGGTCTGAATAAAGGGCACGCTCTCCCCCACAGCCTCGCCGACCAGCCGGTTGGCGGCCAGCACCTCCCCCTGTAAGCCGTGATCCGGTTCAAGCGGGCGCAGCCGGGTCCAATCCTCCGGGCTGCGGATCACACGCGGCCCCCAGACATAGGTGCCTTCCTCGTTGCCCACCCAGCTACTCTGCGCGCCATAGCCTTCCACACAGAAGTTACTGTTGGGCGTCACCTTGATAAAGTCGAAGTCATAGGTCTGCTGAAAGGTGAGGGTGGCCCGCGCCAGCTCGCCGCCGCGCAAGTCATCCACCGGCCAATGACGCCAAAGCGCCACCGCCGGCCTATCCACATCGGCGCCGGCAAAGATCGCCTCCAGTCGCGCCCGTTTGCTCATGCTCATAGGACTCTCTCCTGTCGCGGGGCAGGCCGGCTAGCGGCCCACCGGCTGGTCGCGCCAGCTATAGCGTGGCTTCCAGCCAAAGAAACGCGCCATCTTGCTGCAATCAAAGGCCGATTGAAAATCGCCAAATCCCGGCGCAAAGGTTGTGCTCGTCCCATAGCGCCGCTCAATGGCCTCGCGCAGTGGAATATCCAGACAGGTGTCGGCGGCGGCGATGAGAAAGACCTCATGGCCGCGGCTCTGTCCCTCCAGAGCCGCCCGGCACGCGCTCGCCACATCGCGCACATCAATATAGCTCCAGAAATTGGCTCCACCCTCCGGAAAATGCTCGCGCCGGTACTGCAGGATGTGATAGGCGTCCGGCAGAATAATATTGTTGATGCGCAGGCTGACAATCGCCATGAAGGGGTAGCGCAGCACCATCGAGTCAGCGATCTTCTCGCCCAGGTATTTGCTCAACGCATACGCGTTGGGTGTATCCACCCGGTCCTCTTCGGTGAAAGGGATACGAGGCGGCAGTTGTTCAGTAGTCAGCCAGCCGGTCGCCATCTCGCTGCTGGCATAGACCAGCCGCTCGACGCCATGATCGCCCGCCGCCTGCATGACATGGTAGGTGCTGAGCACATTGTTGGCGAAGGTCTGCTGGCGCGGGTAGCCGCTGGGCGAGGGGTTGGCGGCCAGATGGCAGACCCATTCGGGCTTGACCTGCGCCAATGCGTCGTAGACCTCGCCGGCGTCGGTCAGGTCTACCTGGATAAACTGGCCTGGCAGCGCCTCCGCCGGTCGCCGCATATCCAAGTTCACCACCTCATGGCCTGCCTCGGCCAGCTCGCGCACGGTAAAGCTCCCGGCGCGACCGCTGCCGCCTGTCACCACGATATGCATAGCTCATACCCTCCTGCTCTGCTCATGAGCGTTACGGCGCAGGGTTGCGCTGCTCCCAAAGCTGGCGCACCATCTGCATATGGCCCATGTGCTCAGCGCTGTGGTCCAGCGCGTGGAGCAGCGCATAGGCCAGCGAATAGGCGCTCTGGTGGCGGGATGAATAGACTTCGCGGCCCAGATCGGCATGGGTCAGCCGCTCCAGCACCGAGCGAGAGTGGGCCAACGACTGGGCCAACCGCTCCTTGAGCGCCGCCGCCGTCTGTCCGGCGGTTTCAAACTCCCGCTCGCGCACCCGATTGGATGGCTCCCCGCCGACGACATCGCCGATCCAGTACCGTTCGGCGCCGGCCACATGGGCGGCCAGCACGGCCAGCGAGTTCATCTCCGGCCCCGGCGACCAGTCCAGCGCCTCCGGCGGCGCCCCATCCAGACACCGTTCCAATTCGGCGTGCACATCCGATAGTCGCTCATAAAGTGCTGCGTAAAATGGTTCCATCGCTCGCCCTCCTGGCCTTCACGAGCATGTACATGGGTTGATGCACGTCCATCACGGAAATACCGCCACGCGAACCGGCGCCGTAGGTGCGCTATCCTAGCGCACGCTCTCGGCGGGCACACCCACCATGCGGCATCCTGCCGCATCTACAATTT
>DATLZJ010000848.1:0-6676 GCA_035574055.1 Caldilineaceae bacterium | reverse complement strand
CCCGCCAGTTCACCGCCTACGGCCAGGTCTACCGAGAGTTCGACGCCTATTACGACTGGATGCATCATGGCGAGTCGTCCATCTACTTCTACTATTTCGGGCTGGCCGACCCTACTTGGGAGCCGGACCGGGCGCGGGCCTTGCGTTTCGCCGGTTTCTACATCGGCGATGACCCGACCGTTCCCAACTGGGACCCGGAAAAGCGCATGATCCGCTCGCCCATCACCGGCAGCAAAGGCCCACGCTTTCAAAACTCCTGGGACGACTGGTCCACCCACCGCTGGGTGCTCGCTGAATATCCGGTCCCCTTCGACGACCTGGACGTGCCCACCGAGATGCAAAGCTTCTATGGCGAGATGGCGCCCAAGGCGGATTGGACCAAAGATGAGGTCTATGAAGTAATCTTAGAGGCGCTCAACCGCCGGCAGATGCGCTGTGATGTGCCGCTCAACTTGACCGCCACCAGCCTCGTCGCCAATGCCTTCCTCTACACGGGCGAAGAACGGTACCGCCGTTGGGTGCTGGATTACCTGGAAGCCTGGGCCGAGCGCATCCGCGCCAACGGCGGCCTCTGCCCCGACAATGTAGGTCCCAATGGCATCATCGGCGAAACCATGGACGGCAAGTGGTGGGGCGGCTACTATGGCTGGCGCTGGCCCCACGGCTTCATGACCATCATCGAGCCGCTGACCATTGCCGCCATGAACGCAGTGCTGTTGACCGGCGACATGGGCTATCTGGACATCCCGCGCGGCCAGCTTGACCGGCTGCTGGAGCTAGGCCGCGAAGAGAACGGCCAGTGGCTCGACCCCTACCGCCACACCGACGCCGGCTGGACAGCCTACCGGCCCATGCAGCCCCACCATGCCGCCCAAATCTGGTACATGTCCCAAGACCCGCGCGACCGCCGGCGGCTCGACAATATCCCGGAGACGCGCACCACCTGGCTGGAGGTGACCCCAGGACGCGGCAAGGGCGACGACCGGCACTTTGGCCCCTGGTATTGTTACCTGGACGGGCGGAACCCCGACTACCCGCGGCGCATCCTCGAAGAGCAATATGCCGAGGTGCTGCGCCGCATGGACTTGATCCGCAACGACCACGGCGACCCCGAAACCTGGGATGTACACCACTGGCAGAACGTGAACCCGGTCCACACCGAGGCGCTGGTTCAGCTCACCTGCGGCGGCCCACAGATCATCTACCACGGCGGGCTGCTCCATGTACGGGTGCGCTACTTTGATGCCGAAGCGCGGCGGCCTGGTCTCCCCCCCAACGTGGCGGCGTTGGTCTCCCACCTGGACGCAGACTCCACAACCTTAGAGCTGGTCAATACCAGCCCCATCCACGCCCGCAACTTGATTGTGCAGGCGGGCGCCTTTGGCGAGCATCGCTTTACCACGGTAACGCGGCTGGAGGGCCGGGCGCCGGCAGACGAGATTACTCCCGTTGAGCAGGCCGGTGAGCAGACTGTTGAGGTCAATGATCGCCACTTCCAGGTGACGCTGCCGGCAGGGCGATCGGTCCGGCTCCGCTTGCAGATGGACCGCTATGTCCATACACCGAGTTACAACCAGCCCGTTTAGGAAAGCACCCCATGAGCGCCCTCACAAACACCCTGGAGCATACAGTCAACCAATTTCGCGGCGTCGTCATTGCTTCGGACCAGCTTCCCGCCGACCCCGGCGAGTTTGCGGCCCGGCTGGCCCATTCTCTGCAAGCATGGTCCGGCGCAGACCTGCGGTTGGTCTGGCTGGAGATCCCCATTGAGAAGGCGCGCCTGATCCCGGTCGCCACCGAAGCGGGCTTTGCCTTTCACCACACTGACGATCACAGCCTGACCCTCACCTACCGGCTCCACCCTGATGCGCTGATCCCCACCTATGCCACTCACTTTATCGGCGCGGGCGGCGTGGTCATCAACGCGCGCCAGGAGCTATTGGTGGTCAGCGAGCGCCACCGTCGCGACCTCAGCCGCCCGTACTATAAGCTGCCCGGCGGCGCGCTCCACCCCGGCGAGCACCTGGTAGATGCCGTGGTGCGCGAGGTCTACGAGGAAACCGGAGTCCGGGCCAAGTTCGAGGCGCTGGTCTGCTTCCGCCACTGGCACGGCTATCGTTTCGGCAGATCGGATATTTACTTCATCTGTCGGCTCTCGCCCCTCAGCGAGGAGATCGCCATCCAACAGGATGAGATTGACGAGTCCCTGTGGATGCCTGTGCAGAGCTATCTGGAGAGCGAGTATGTGAGCGCCTTCAACAAGCGTATCGTCCGCGCCGCCATCGAGAGCGAGGGGATCTCCCCCTGCTGGATCGAGGGCTATGCGGACCCCAGCCGCTATGAGTTCTTCATGCCGGGCGCGCCGCAAAGCTCATAGCTAGCTTGGCGTTGCTACTGCTGAACCATTCACGATTTGCCAATCAGCCCCCTCACCTCAGCCACTCACTGCTGTAGGAGCAACCATGACCAAACCCATCACCATTCAAGATGTCCAGACCATCCTGACACAGCCTGCCGGCTCGCGCCTGATCATCGTCAAGGTCATCACCTCGGAGCCGGGTCTATACGGGCTAGGCTGCGCTACCTTCACCCAGCGCTTCCATGCCGTCCATGCTGCGATTGAAAGGCACCTCAAGCCCTTCGCCATCGGTCGTGATGTCAGCCGCATCGAGGAGTTTTACCGCATGGCGACGGTGCATAGCTACTGGCGCAACGGGCCGGTGCTCAACAATGCCATCTCCGGCATTGACCAGGCGCTATGGGACATCAAAGGCAAGCTCGCCAATATGCCGGTCTATGAGCTGTTGGGCGGGAAATGCCGCGAGGCTGCCGCCGTCTATGTCCATGCCAACGGCGATGACCCGCTGGAGGTCGAAGACGAAGTGCGCCGCTATTGGGAGCAGGGCTATCGCTACATCCGTATCCAGATGGGCGGCTACGGCGGCAAACACTCCCAGCTCTTCAAACCCGACAACTCGCCCCCCGGCCACTACTATGACCCGCGCGCCTATATGCGCAACATGATCCGCATGATCGAGCATGTGCGGACCCAGATGGGCGAGGAGGTGGAGCTGCTGCACGACATTCATGAGCGGCTACAACCGATTGACGCGGTGCAGTTCGCCAAGGCAGTCGAGCCGTACAAGCTCTTTTTCCTGGAGGACCCACTTGCGCCGGAGGACCTGGAGTGGTTCGAGCGCATCCGCGAGCAGTGCGCCACGCCGTTGGCGATGGGCGAGTTGTTCAACAACCCGCGGGAGTGGCAGCCGCTCATCGCCGGCAAGCTGATTGACTTCATCCGGATGCATGTCAGCCAAATGGGGGGCATCACCCCGGCGCGCGCCGTCGCCCTCTTTGCCCAAATGTACGGCGTGCGCACGGCCTGGCACGGTCCCGGCGATACCTCGCCGGTGGGCCACGCCGCCAACCTGCACCTGGACCTCTGGTCGCCCAACTTTGGCATCCAGGAGTGGTGTCGCTTCAATGACCTGGTCTATGAGATGTTCCCCGGCCTGCCGGTGGTGCGCGATGGCTACATGTACCCCAACGACCGGCCTGGGTTGGGCATAGATATTGACGAGAAGCTGGCCGCGAAGTATCCTTGCAAGGACGAAGTCGAGTTTTGGACGCAGACCCGCTGGCCCGATGGCAGCCCGGCGCGTCCCTAACCGGAGACACAGGTTGGCGGGGAAAGTTGTAGGAAAGGAGCCAGCCCCATGCAAGTATTCGACGCCATCCGCACCCTGTTAGCCGTGCGCGAGTACCAAGACCGGCCCATCCCCGGCGATGTCGTGGACCGGATCCTGGAGGCGGCGCGGCTGACGGCCAGCGCGAGCAACCGCCAGCACTGGGATTTTGTGGTTGTGCGCGACAAGGAGACGCTGCGCGCCATCGGCCAACGGGCCTCCTCCGGCGGCTATATCGCCAATGCCCCGATGGCGATTGCGGTGCTCGTGCCGGACTCGCCCTTGGGCTATATTGATGGCGCACGGGCCGCCCAGGATATGATGCTCGCTGCCTGGGATGCCGGCGTCGGCTCGGTCTGGGTCGGTAATGTCAATACGCCGGAGTTACGGTCGCTGCTCAACGTGCCCAATGGCCGCATGATCCTGACCATCATCCCGTTCGGCTACCCGGTGAAAAAGCTGGGCGCCGGGCGAAAGGCACGCAAACCGCTCAACGAGATCGCCCACCAAGAGCAGTTTGGCCGGCCCTACGCCAGACAGTCCGCTTAGGCTCGGCCCCCGCCCCATAAATCCACCAGACTCTTCGCTGCGCCAGAGGGTGTGCCCTCTGGCGCATTTTTTACCGGCATTGCAGCCGCGCCCACGCTGACCGAACAAAAGCGTTTTGGGTACCTGAATGCCTACCCCCCAACCGTGCATAAGCGTCTGGTCTCATCTCATCGAGCTGGTACGATCCAGGGTAGGCAGGCGGCAGTCTGCCCCCTATTGTGCAGACGGACAACAGCCCTGCGGACAGCGTTGGAGGGCTGTGTTGGAGGAGCAAGCCAAAGGAGAATCGAACATGGCAGATACAACTCGAGACAATGTAAGGGCCGATACGACCAGGACCGATACAGTGAGGACAGAGACCGTGACCACCGCCCGCACCGATGGGTCGAATGTCGAGGTCTATGACACCGGCTCGCCGACCGCGTCGCGGGACGCGCGCCCGCCCATGACCGGGCCGGTTGGCAGCGATCTCCCATCCGCCCGGACAGGCACGAATTGGGGCGCCATTCTGCTCGTCCTCCTGATCGTGCTGGCGCTGATCTTCCTTGCCATGTGGCTGTTCTAGCACGGGGAAGACATGCACCGTGCAGACGCAGGTGAAGGAGAGCAACCGGCGCAGCCACGCCCGGTAGAGCAGGCGGTGGTGCTGGACAGTGACGGCGTCCCCGGTACGGTCGCCAGGGCTTCGCTCCAGCAGGCCGAGGAGCGGGTCATTGTCACCTTTGACGGCGACCGGCGCGTCCAAGTGCCGGTGGAGATGCTTCATCGGCGGGAGGATGGCAGTTATTTTCTTCCCCTGAGTCTGCGCGAGCTGGAGAGCGGCATGGTATCGCTGGGGCGCGCCGGCGACGGCAACATCGTGGCGATCATTCCGGTCATCCAGGAAGAAGCCATGCTACGCCGGCGCACGGTCGAAACCGGCCGGCTGCGCATCCACAAGCAGGTCCGCACGACCGAGGAAACTGTGACCGTTCCCCACGCTCGCGAGCATGTCCAGGTGGAGCGGGTGCCGGTCGGCCAAATCCTGGCCGAGCCGGCGTCGGTCCGGTATGAGGGAGATACGCTGGTCATCCCGGTGATGGAGGAAGTAGTTGTGGTAGAAAAGCGGCTGCTCCTGCGCGAGGAGGTCCGCGTGACCAAAGTGCGCGAGGAGAGCCAGCGAGAGGAGACTGTGACCCTGCATGTGGAGGAAGTCACTGTCGAGCGTAGAGAGGTTCCCCCGGCGGCGCAGGAAGGTCCCTGACAGAGGGTCTCCCATGCGCTTGGTAGGTGTCGATTGGTATGGAAGAGAGGGATTGAATCATGGCGAAGACAGCAGTCGGTCTCTATGAGACCCAAGCAGAAGCCCGACAGGTAGTCAACGAGCTGATCAGCTCCGGCTTTGACCGCAACACCATCCACCTGATGTTGGGGGACATAGACACCCGGCAAGTCTATGAGTGGTCGGATGAGAGAACCCAGGCCGCCGATGCCGGCCGCCGCTGGGCCGAAAATGAGGCCATCTCCATGCTGGTGGATAGCGGCGTGCCCCGCAGTGACGCTCGCTACTACCAGGAGGCGCTGCACCAGGGCAATGCGCTCGTCTCAGTCACGACGACCGACCAACGGATTGATGATGCCGTATCAATCATGAGTAGCTACGGGATCATTGATATGCAGGACCGCATCCGCAACTGGGGCCAGACCGGCGCAACCGGCGCTACAGCCAGCGCTGCGGCGAGCGCAGGACGAGAGCTACGCACCGGCGAGGAAGAAGTAATCCCCGTTGTCGAGGAGGAGCTGCGCGTCGGCAAGCGTGCTGTTGAACGCGGCGGCGTCCGGGTGCGCGCTCATGTGACGGAAACGCCCGTCGAAGAGACGGTGAACCTGCGCCAAGAGCACGTTGACGTCGAGCGACGGCCCGCCAACCGGCCCGTCAATGCAGCGGATATAGACGCCCTGCACGACGAGGTGATCGAGGTCTCCGAGACCGGCGAAGAGGCCGTGATTGACAAGCAGGCGCGCGTCGTAGAAGAGGTTGTCGTGCGCAAAGACGTGGAGGACCGCCAGGAAACCGTGCGCGATACCGTCCGCCACACAGACGTAGACGTGGAGCGGCTGGGCGCCGGCGCCGCCGGGTGGGAACGCTTCAGCAATGACTTCCGCACCCATTTCAACACCACTTACGCCAACAGCGGCTACGACTATACCCTGTACGAGCCGGCCTACCGCTATGGCTATACCTACGGCTCGCGCCAGGACTTGCGCGGGCGGAACTGGAGCGAGATCGAACCGGAGGTTCGCCGCCGCTGGGAAGCTGAGAACCAAGGCCCGTGGGAACGGTTCAAAGATGCGATCCGCCACGGCTGGGAGCGGGCAACCTACTAACCGGCCGCCGGACGCACCGGCCTTGAACACCAGGGATAGAGAATGACAAGGGCGGCGTCTCCATTGGCCTCACC
>DATLZJ010000847.1:0-4940 GCA_035574055.1 Caldilineaceae bacterium | reverse complement strand
AGAGCGCACCGGGCGGCGGGCCGCTGCTGCGTCGTGCGCCGCGGTTGCCGGGGACGGACATCCCCAACCGAGCCGCCGGTAAATACCTCGCGCGCCCTTATCAGGGACTCTTCGGTATCTCGCAGCTTTGGGGCGAGAATGCAGCATTCTATAGCCAGTACTCTTATGACGGTGTGCCCCTTTTGGGCCATAATGGAGTTGATTTCTTAACGCCGCCTGGCACGCCCGTCCTGGCGACAGAAGGCGGTGAGGTCGTTATGGCTGGATTCGAGCCGGGCGGCTTTGGCAATTTCGTGCTGCTGGCGCACCCGTGGGGGGAGTCGGTCTATGCCCACTTGGCGGTGATTGCCGTGCAGGTGGGACAGCGGGTTGGGCGCGGCCAGGTGCTTGGGCAATCGGGCAATTCCGGCGGCAGCACCGGCCCGCATTTGCACTTTGCCATTCGCATCCGGCCCTATCTGCGCACCGATGGGTGGGGCGGCTACTCGGACCCGCTGCCCTACTTGGACCCCAGGGACATCCAATGGCCCGCCTATATGCTGGGTGGGGCCAGCTTGGGGGCCGTGGAGGGGGCTGTGCCGCCGGTTGAGCGGGTGCCGCCGCCACATATGGCCGAGGATGCGCCAGGTGTGACGAGACCCTAATTGGATCAGGTTGGGGGGCGAATGATTCGTCCTTTGTTTGACTCGGAGTACCTTTTCGGCTTCCACGACCCCGGCGGCGAACAGTTGATGCTGGATGCGGGGAAGCCTGGCTGGATCGTCTTCAATGAGGCAGTCGGCCATGACCCAAACGACGAGCGGGGCAGCGATTTCACACTCTGGAGCCGCCACGGCTTAGGGGTGATCTGCCGGATCAACAATGGGTTTCCGCCTGAGGGAACCTTGCCCCATAGTAGCCTCTACGAGCCGTTTGCCCGGCGTGTTGCCAAATTCGTGGAGGCTAGCCCTGGCTGCAAAATCTGGGTGATCGGCAATGAGATGAACTACGCGGTCGAGCGCCCCGGCGTTCAGGTGGATTGGTCGCGCCATGCGTCGGCGCGCAGCGACAAGCCGGAGGAGGCCGACCCGCTGCGGCGCGGGCTGGTGGTGCGTTTCAATATATTGCCCGACCACTCCACTGAGATCCGTACCACACGCGGCGCGATGATCAGCCCCGGCGAAGTGATCACGCCGGAGATGTACGCCCGCTGCTATAAGCTCTGTCGTGAGGCCATTCACCGGCTGCCGGGCCATGCCGACGATCAGGTGCTGGTGGGCGCGGTGGCCCCCTGGAACACCCAAACGATCTACCCTGGCAACGCCAACGGCGATTGGGTACAGTATTTCCGGGATATCTTAGAGCTACTGGGGCCGGCCAATTGCGACGGCTTTGCCCTCCATGCCTACACTCGCGGGGGCGATCCGGCGCTCATCACCAGCGAGGAGAAGCTGGCCCCTCCCTTCCAGAACTACCACGCCGAGTTCCGCGTCTATACCGATTTTTTGGCTGCGGTGCCGGAGGCCATGCGCCGCTTGCCGGTCTACATCACCGAGGCGGACCAGACAGAGCCTTGGCTGGATGTCAACAGCGGCTGGGTGCGCCAGGCCTACGCCGAGATTGACGCCTGGAATCGCCAGCCCAACAACCAGCAGATTCGCGCCCTGATCCTCTACCGCTGGCCCAAGCTGGACCGCTGGTACATCTCTGGCAAGACCGGCGTGATGGAGGATTTTCGCGAGGCGTTGCGCCAGGGGTATCGCTGGCAGGGCAGCGCCTTGCCCGGAGAGCCGGCCAAGCCGGTGGCCAAGGAGCCGCCGAAACCCAAGATACCGCCGCTGCGCGCCCAATGGCTGGAGGATCGCTTTCCCGCACGCCTCAACGCCGGCCAGGTCGTCACGGTGCCGGTGACGGTCAAGAACACAGGCGCCGAGCCGTGGAATTCGGCAGGAGCGCAGCCGCTGTTGATGGGCTACCATTACTACCGCAACCGGCGGCAGCTCAAGCTAGGGGAGGAGAAAGAGCTGTGCACGCCGTTGCCCCAAGTCGTGGCGCCCGATGAAGTGGTGACGGTGCCGTTGCGCCTGGCGTTGCCCGATCAGGCGGGCAACTATACGCTGGAGGTTGACCTTGTCCAGAAGGGGGGCGCCTGGCTCAAGGAACTGGGGTCGCCGGTCCTGACCCGCTGGTTGACGGTGGAGGCGCCCCGCCCGGAGCTTCCCCTGGACGGCGGCGCCGGCAATACGCTGCCGGTGCCCCTGTTTGCCGATGTGACGACCTCCCTGCCCAGGGCAGGGACGCCCTATGCGCGGCGGGTGCTCAACCAGATCCGCTATCTTGTCATCAGCCACACGGGCGCTAACCCGCGGGTTAGCCTGGAGCGCATCGCCGAGACTCATGTGAAGCACGGCTATCCGGGCATTGTCTATGATTTCGTGGTGGGCTGCGACGGCCAGGTCTTCAAAGTGAGCAATCTGGAGGAGGTGGCGCAGCCTGACCAGAAGTGGTCGGAGCAAGGGGTCAACATCTGCTTGGCCGGCAATTTTACGGCGCAACCGCCGCCCCTGGCCCAGCTTGATGCTACCGGGCGGCTCTGTGCCTGGCTCGCGCAAAATCTTGGGCTGACGCCCGATAGCATCGTTGGGTTGGGTGAGCTAACCCGCAGCGATAGCCCCGGCGACAGCTTTTACCGGGGGGCGGCCTGGAAGCAAATCCTGACCCGCCAGGTGCGTCTCCATCTGGCCGCCTTTACCAGTGCGGGCGAGGCCAACAAGGTGCAGGTGCTGCAGGCGATGGTGGATGAGCTGCGCGCCCAGAACCATGAGCTGGCCGGCCAGATCAAGCTTGCCGCCGATGAACGGATGCGGCTGGACGCAGCCAACCTCCGCCTTCAGGCAGAGATCGACGAGCTACGCCGGCAGGTTGAGTCACAAACGGCCGAGATCGCGGGCGGGCTGCGCCTCTATCAATGGGTTGACCAACTGCCGCGCGCCGCCGACCGCTACCGGCCGCGACGGGCGCAGGATGTGCGCTATATCGTCGTCCACCACACAGGGGTCGCGCCTGCGACGCCGCTCCAGGAGATCGCCGCGGCCCACCGACAAGAGTGGCCGGGGCTGCTCTTCGACTTTGTGATAGACGAGCGGGGCGAGGTCTACCAGACGCAGCCGCTCGATGAGGTGATCGAGACGGACGAACCATACTTGGCTGAGGCTATCGGCGTGGCCTTTGCTGGGGACTTCAGCAAGCAGGCGCCATCCAACGAACAGATTACGGCAGGCGCGCGGCTGATCGCGTGGCTGATGGAGCGTTACCCGCAGATCGAACTTGAGCAGATCAAGGGGGTGCGCGAGTTCATTGATCACCCGTCGCCTGGCGACCAGTGGGAAAGCGGGCTTACCTGGAAGGAGATGCTGCTGGCGGCGGTGCGCCGCCACCGAGGCCTGGTCGAGCCTGGCGAGGTCGAGAGCCAGCTTCGGGCCAAGGTGGCCGCGCTGGAGCATGAGACCCAGGTGGCGCAGCGGGCGGCGCAACTGCTCCAGGAGCAGAAGGCCCGCCTACAGGCAGAGGTGCAGCGGCTGCAAGGGCAGCTCGCCGAGCGGCAGCAGGAGTCGAAGGTCTATGTAGTGCCCCAGCCGGCCATCCGGGAGATCGTGGAGCAACTGCCGAGACACCCAACGTTGCGCTATGAGCGCCGGCCCCTGAGCCAGATCACCCATCTCGCCATTCACCATACGGCGACGCCGCCGACCATCAACCCGGCGCGCATCGCGGAGCTGCACATTGCGCCGGACCCCAGCCGGGGAAAGGAGCCGTGGCCGGGCATCGGCTACCATTACTTTATCCACGCGGATGGCTCGATTGACCAGACGAATTACCTGGAGACGGCCAGCTATCATGTCTACCGTCACAACCTCTATTCGGTGGGGATTGTCTTTGCCGGCAGTTTCATGAACGGCAAGATACCTACGTCGGCCCAGCTCCGGTCAGGGGCGCACCTGGTCGCCTGGCTGATGCAGGAGCTGCACATCCCCCTGGCCCGCGTCTGGGGGCACCGGGAATTCCCCGATAACACGACCGTCTGCCCCGGCAGCGAGTGGACGTTGGGCAATCGCTGGCGCGACCTGCTCTTTGAGCGCATCGAGCAGATCCAGGCGGGCGTCGGCGTCAAGAATATTCGCCACTATATGCTCTTTTGGCAGCGGCCCTTCCCCGGCCCGATGGCGCGGCAGGATTTGGTCAACGCCATCAACTATATCATGCGCTTCCGTCCGACCCTGGGCTTCAGCGTGCAGGATGCACGCCACGCGGAATATGTGACCATCGTTGGGAACGAGGCCGGCATTAGCGCCGCTGAGGAGAAGGCGCTGCGTAACAGCGGATGCCGCGTCGAGCGGATCGCAGGCCGGGACGAGGAAGAGACCAGCCGGATGCTGGCGGAGCTGGCAAGCCTGGGACGCCGCTTCCGCTCGTTTGATGTGGACTTCTAGGGATACGTAGGAGGATGAGCCGGTGACGGGCGCACGATCCGCGGCGGGAGTCGGCCTGAGCTATCGCGACCAGGCCTTGGGCGCGGCCTATCCCATCACCCTGCCCATCTTTGCCGGGCCGCTGGACTTGTTGCTGCATCTGATCGAGCGGGAAGAGCTGGACATCAGCGAGGTCAGTTTAGTGGCGGTGACCGACCAATATCTGCGCACCCTGGAGCAATTGGAGGAGATCCAGCCGGGCGCGCTGGCCGATTTTCTGGTGGTGGCGTCGCGGCTGCTCTACATCAAGTCCATGCGTCTGTTGCCCAAGCCGCCGCCCGCCGAGGGCGAGGAGGAAGAGACGGACAGTGACAGCCTGATCCGCCATCTGCTGGAATACCGCCGCTTTAAAGAAGCGGCGAGCGCGTTGCGGGTGCGCGAAGAGTTGGGGCTGCGGGTCTTTGTGCGGGCCGGCGGGACGGGGATCGGCGC
>DATLZJ010000846.1:0-5755 GCA_035574055.1 Caldilineaceae bacterium | reverse complement strand
GCATCTGGTCCACCAGGATCAGCAGGTTGTCGGGGTTGATCAGCGCGTGCTCTGGCGTGCGCTCGAAGAGGAATTCCGGATGGCGGATCACATACTGGTCCAGCGCGCCGGCGGTTGCCACCAGGATCGCCAGCGCGGCCTCGGCGCTGCGCCCGGCCCGGCCCATCTGCTGCCAGGTGCTGGCAATGGCCCCCGGATAGCCGCAGAGCAGAGCAGCCTGGAGCCGCCCAATGTCAATCCCCAACTCTAGCGCATTGGTCGCCACCACCGCCCGCACCTCGCCGCTGCGCAGGCCCGCTTCGATGGCGCGGCGCTCGCCGGGCAGGTAGCCCCCGCGATAGCCGCGGATGCGGGTGTAGACCGGCGAATCCCGCTCGACCAGCCCCGCCGCAACCTGGCGCCGGTTCGTGACCGCCAGCGCAGCCCACACCCGCGCCACCCGCTCGCGCAGATAGGTCAACAGCAGCTCGGTGGTCAGCCGGGAACGGCCAAAGACGATGGTCTGCACACCGGCCAGCACACAGCGGGCCGCCAGCTCCTGGCTTTCCAGGGTGCTGGAGCGGCGCAGCCCCCGCGCCGCGTCGATCAGGGGCGGGTTGTAGAGGAGGATATGCTTGGCCCCGCGCGGCGCGCCATTCTCCTCAATGACCGTCACCGGCCCCTCGACCAGCCCTTCGGCCAGCTCGCGCGGGTTGGCGATGGTGGCGCTGGTGCAGATGAACTGGGGGCTGCTGCCGTAGAACGCGCAGAGGCGGCGCAGCCGGCGCAGAACGTTGGCGACCTGGCTGCCAAAGACGCCCCGATAGCTGTGCATCTCGTCCAGCACGACAAAGCGCAGCCCGGCCAGGAACGGCTCCCAGTTGGCGTGATAGGGCAGGATGCCGCTATGGAGCATATCGGGGTTGGTGATCAAGAGCCGGCTCTGGCGGCGCAGCCGGGCGCGCTCGGCGCTGGGCGTGTCGCCGTCATAGGCGGCGGCGGAGAGCGCGGCGGCATGGCTGCCCAGGCGGGATCGCCATTCGGCCAGCTCGTCCAGTTGGTCGTGGCCCAATGCTTTGGTGGGAAAGAGATAGAGGGCGCGGGCGCTTGGGTCCGTCAACAGGGCGTGCAAGACGGGCAGGTTATAGCAGAGCGTTTTGCCGCTAGCGGTTGGCGTAACCACGGCTAGATGCTCGCCCGCCAGCGCCGCGGCCACGGCCTGGGCCTGATGGGTATAGAGATCACGGATCCCGCGCTCGGCCAGGGCCGTCTGGAGGGCCGGGTGCAATGCCGGTGGGATGGCCGCGGTGCGCGCCGCCTGGGCCGGCAAGGTGCGCCAGGCAGTGAGGTTTGCCATGAAGTGCGGATCGCCGCGCAAGTCGGCCAGGAGCTGCTCAAGGGACATGGCTAAGGCAGAATGGGAGAAAGCCGATCCTCCGGGCAAGGTAGCGCAACCAGGCAGGGTAGAGCAAGACGACGCCGGCTATGCTGCCATTGTGATACCCATTATGCTACACAGATCGCCGGCTGGTTAAATAGCGGGGGCGACACTGAGCGGCGAGTCAAGTGCTTTTCCTCCCTTTACCGTGTCTTTACCGTGTTGGTATAATGGCAGCGGTGGACTCTGCCGGCCATGCTCCTTGCCGTTTTCAGCGATGGCCGCCACCGCCCCACTCGTGTTGGTCACAGGAAAAGGAGGTTGCTGATGGCGACGATTCTCTATGAAGGACGCCGTTGCCGACCAGGTGTATGGCGTGGGGTTGCCGCCCCTCAAAGAGCTACTTCAAAAGGTCGTTGCGGCGGAGGTCCCGATCTTTGTCTGAGGACTTTGCGGGCGGGCCCGTGGGGTCTCAGAGAGTGATTTGCAGGGCAAGCGTGCGCAATTCGTGACGCCAAAGGATTTTGCCGAGGCCGTCGCGGCGGCTGACCGAGTGGTGAGCTTCTAGGTACAGACGAGCTTTCTTACGCCGGCCAGGTGCGCAGCGCCGCCTCAAGCGGCGCTGCGCACCCTCTTTACCGGGCAACCCCTTCCGGCCCCACCATGGCATGGGTAGGGCAAAGATTCAATTTCGCCATTGCTGCCCCGCGGTTTGGCAAAAAACGTATAGAAGAGGCTTTGCAGGAGAATGGAGATGTCAGAAGTCCGTTCGTTGCCCACGGTAACCACCTACCCTGGCGCCGGTGACTTCCTGGCCCGCATGATGCCCCTACTGCTCCAAGAGGAGGTGAAATATGGCCTGATGCTCGGCGTCGCCCAAGCCGTGCGCGAGACCCCTCATCTCTACGGTGAGCATGATCCCTATTTCGCTATCGCCACAGATATCACCACAGATGGGACAGGCGAGAGCGGTATCGCCGCGGCGGCGGCCATGACCCCGCCCTACGCCCTCATCCTCTACAGTGAGCGGGCCGATCCCCGTCCCGGCCTGCAAGCTATCGCGCAGAATCTGCTGGACGGCGGTTGGCCCATATCGGGCGTCAACAGTTGGGAGCCGTTGAGCCGTCTCTTTGCCGAGATTTGGAGCGAGCTGGCCGGCGTGGACGCGGCGGTTGCCGTGCACGAGCGCGTCTTCGAGCTGCGCCAGGTCATCCACCCCACCTACAGCCCTGGCCGCCTTCGCCCTGCTGTCCTCGGTGATCTGGCGCTGGTGACTCAATGGTTTGAGGAGTTCACCCGCGAGGCGCTTCAGGCGGTGGAGACCCTCACCCCCGATGAGGCCCGCCGCCGCGCCGAGCGCCGCATCCAACAGGGCGCCGTCTATCTCTGGGAAGATGGCGAACCTGTCTCCCTGGCCGGCGTCACCCGGCCCACGGCCAACGGCATCACCATCGGCCCGGTCTACACCCCGCCGAACCGGCGCGGTAGGGGCTATGCATCTTCACTGGTTGCCCAACTGAGCCAGCGGCTGTTGGACGAGGGGCGCTCCTTCGTCACCCTCTTCACCGACCTCGCCAACCCCACCTCCAACCGCATCTACCAAAATATCGGCTATCGCCCTGTCTGCGATTACACGGTTTTTCGCTTCGAGCGCCGCGCGTCATGACAAGCAACAGGCGTGTCACTTAACCAATTCATTTAATGGGCCGTGGCCGAAAAGGCGGGCGCCTTGAGCCAGCAGCTTGACGACGCAGCGTTTCCCCAGGTGGCGTACCGGCGTGGGGCAAGCGGCGTCCCAACGTCCCTCATCCGTGGGGCGGGCATTGCGTATTAAGTCGCATAGCCCAAGCGCCGCAGCATCCCCTCGCGGCGCCGCCACTTCTCCCAAACCTTGACCCACAGCTCCAGATAGACGCGGGTGCCGACCAGCTCTTCGATTTCCGGGCGGGCCGCCTGGCCGATCTTCTTGATGGTCCGGCCACCCTGGCCCAGCACGATCCCCTTCTGGCTCTCCCGCTCCACATAGATGGTGGCGGAGATGTAGGTCATGTCCTCGCTGCGGGGGGTGAACTCGTCCACCAGCACCGCCAGGCTGTGGGGCACCTCCTGCTGCAAGTGGTGCAGCGCCTGCTCGCGGATCAGCTCGGCCACAATGAAACGGGTCTGGAGGTCCGTCACCTGGTCTTCGGGGTAATAGCGGGGGCCGCGCGGCAACAGCTCGCGCAGCGCAGCGATCAGCTTGTCTATGCCGGCGCCGGTGCGGGCGCTGAGGGCTACAGTGCGGTAGCCATGATTGCGCTGGGGCCGCTCGCTCATCCAGGCCAGCAGCGCCGTGTACTCCGCCGTCCGCTCTGCCAGCGCAGCCTCGTCCAGCGTGCTGAGATCGATCTTGTTCAGGCCCAGCACCACGGGAGCCAGCGGCTGCTCACGCGCCTGTCGCTGCAAGACCTCGACAATCGCCATCTCCTCGTCCGAGGGAGAGACGGTTACATCTACCAGCCAGAGGATCACGTCTGCGTCGGCGATGGTCTCGGCAGCCACCTCGACCATGTACTGGCCGAGCTTGTGCTGGGGTTTGTGGATGCCGGGGGTGTCCAGGAAAAGCATCTGGGCATCGTCCAGCGTCAGGATGCCCAGCAGTTGGTCGCGGGTGGTCTGGGGTTTGGGGCTGGTAATGGCGATCTTCTGGCCCAGCAACCGGTTGAGCAGCGTTGACTTGCCCACATTGGGCCGGCCCACCACGGCGATGAATCCACTACGATGATCGGGCGGCAACGCCCCCTCCGGCGCTGCCGCCGCTAGTTCCTCTGGGCCAAAGGATTGGGGTTCTTCGGTCATACTCGCTCTATCGCACAGGCGGCGACTTGGGCAGCGTGAGCTGCACCGTGCCCGTCGCCTCCATCTCTTGGCGCGTGCGCCAGCCATAGGTCGCGCTCAAGTAGCGCAGGTACGGGTCCGGGTTGAGCGCCTGCTCGATCATATAGGTCGAGCCGGTCAGCAGCACAATATCCTGCTCTGTCCGCATAGATTTGGCGACTTCAAGCGCCTGGCGCGGGTCGGCGATGACCAGCGTCGGCACGTCGCCCGCCAGCGATTCGATGTTAGCGCGGACGGATTCGGGGTCCTGGCCTTTGTAGGATGCGCCGGTGACGATGATGGCTCTGGCAATGTGCGCCAGCAGGGCGAAGACCTCCTTGGGCGCACGATGGCCGGACATGCCGATGATCAGAATCTTGCCCTTGCCGGCAAACTTGCTCTCCACCTCACTCACGAGGGCGCGCATCTTTTCGGTGTTGTGGGCAATATCGGCATAGACCCCTTCCTCTACCCGCCAGAAGCGGCCCGGCAGCCGCGCCGCGGCCATGCGCGCCAACACCTCGCCCTCATCCAGCGCCGGGTAGAAGCTGCGGATCACCGCCAGGCTCAACGCGGCGTTCCACTTCTGATAGCCGGCGTCGAGCAGCGCATCATCCAGCATCGGCGCCAGCCCCTTGCAGGCAAGCGCCTCCTCCAGCCGGCAGACCTCGCGGCCATCCACCAGGGTGAGCGGCGCGCCCACCTCGCGGCAGACGGCGGCGATAATCGTCCGGCTCTCCGCGTCGGTCTCGCCGGTAAAGAAAGGCACGCCGGGCCGGGCAATGCCGGCCTTGTCCAGCACACGCTGCCAGTGCGCCCGTCCCAGCAGATTGCTGTGGTCGCTGCCCACATTGGTCAAGACCGTCGCCGCCACGTCTAGGGCGCGCGTCTGGTCATAACGCCCGCCGACGCTCGTCTCCATGGCCGCCCATGCCACCTCATGCCGCTCGAAGAGCGCCAGCGCCACCAGGATCGAAACCTCGTGGAAGGTGTGGGCGTGGTGCGGGTTGTGCAGCGCCAGCCGCACGCAATGGGGCTGGATGCGCCGCTGCCAGACCTCATTGACATCGTCCTGGCTGACAAACTCGCCGCCAATGCTAAAACGCTCGCGATAGTCGAAGAGATGAGGGCTCATGAACGCGCCGCTCTTGCCCACGGCGCTCAACCCTACCTCCAGAAAGCGGCAGGTCGAGCCTTTGCCGCTGGTGCCGGCCACATGGATCAGACGAGTGGGATGGCCGTTGGGCCAGAGCGTCCGGATGGATTCCCGCAACAGCTCCAGCCGGGCCAGCTTGGCGATGGACCAGTCGGCATGGTAAATCTGGTCCACCGTGTTGTAGTAGGGAAAGTTTGGCTCCTGCCCCTCCATTGCGGAGATGTCCGCTGCACCCATAGCGTCGCTAGCGCCCCTGTTCCAGCACCTTTGCCTCCAGCGACTCCGGCTTGAGCGTCGCCTGGATCAGCGCGATCTCCTCATCTACAATTGTCTTGATGGCTGCGGCCAGGTTTTCCAACGGCAGCTCGCGCACCTCGCCGTTGCGG
>DATLZJ010000845.1:0-17493 GCA_035574055.1 Caldilineaceae bacterium | reverse complement strand
TGATCGCCTGCCGGACGGCGTCGCCCGGCTGGACGGTGACCGGGAACGGCAGCCCCAAGGGGGTGCTGTACGTCTTGAATGAGGCGTCGGTCCAGTTGCGCTGGTCCTCCATCTCGAAGATGTCTCCCTCAAAGCGCAGCTCGGCCCACAGCCCCGGCTCCACCTCGTAGGCCAGCGCGGCCATCTCGGCGAAGGGGGCGACCGGCTTGATCTGGCCGTCAATGACCAACTGGGGCGCGATCTGCACCGGAAAGACGCTCTGCTCCACTGTGCCGTCCACATGCTCAATGCGGGCGGGCCGTCCTGCGCACACCAAGGGGTGAAGCACACAGAAGCCCAGCCGGTTGCGCAGAAAAGTAGAGCGGGCCTGGCCGTCCATCCTGAAGCGGATCGTCCCGTCGCGCTCGCCGGTAATGACCCCTTGCCAGATGAAGTCAATCTCGTTCATCCGGTTCTCGACCGTGTAGCGGATGTCGAAATGGTCATCGGCAATGTCCATCTGGACGTCACGGAGCGCGGTGCCCCAGTTCTGGTCGCGCACAGCGACATAGATACGCCGAACGATCTCGCGCTCGCCCAGCCGGATATAGCGCAGATCGCCCGCCTCATAGACCAGATGGAGCGGCCCGGCGCGCAGCGGGGTCTGCGCCGGCAGCGGCTTGTCCTCGCCGTAGTAACGCACCCGTAAGGGGAGACTCATGGGGTCGGTCCTCTGTCTACTGTTTGTCTCATTCACCAAGAGATGCAACCCTTGCTACTGTTGGGCACAAGTGGTGTGACACCACGGTCCTCACGCAATCCTCCCTCTGTGGTAAAATTCTGAGGGACAACACCTGTATTACTTGTACCGAGAGTTAAAATGGTCATAAGGCGGGAAAGCACTATGGGATCAAACTACCCGAGCAGCTTAATCTCTATCGTGTTGAGATCAACGCCGGGCGCTCCTCACAATCCACTTTGCTTGGTCGAAGCCATTTCACCTTTGAATCACTCTATCTGTCGCCTGCATTAATGAGTCAGACACACCCGAGAGTTGCCGAGAATCGCCTGCAACTGTCGTTGCTGCCATGAACGAGAAATATCGTCACCTGCCGCCTGAGTTCTTGGAGCGGCTCTCTCAGGTAAAGAACCGTCGGGCGAGAATCGTTATCGAGCACATTCTGCGAGAAGGTCATATAACAACAGAAGAATTGAAAGAGCTATATGGGTAGAATCATCCGCCTAGAGCGGCCAAGGATGTCAGAGATGAAGGAATCCCGCTCAGGACATTCAGTGTGAAGTCCAGTGACGGGCGGAGAATTGCCCCTATGAGTTTGATGATCCTGCCAAGCTGATTAAGGGCAGAATTGGCGGTAGGCGAGCTTTTTCCAAAATACCGGTTAGAGATAGTCCGAGCTGGAATCCTCTTGAAGCGCCTCGCGAGCCAGGGCCGTGCGCATGGTGGCTTCGGCCTCGGCCAGATGGTCGCGCATGGCCTCGCGCGCGCCCGCCGGGTCGCCTCGCTGTACCTGCTCTAAAATCGCACTGTGATACTTATGGGCGCGGATGGCGGCATCCGGGACCGTAAAGCCCAGGCGTCGCACCGTCACCATGATGTCGGTGATGGAGTCCAGCAGCACAGAAAACAGCTCATTTTTAGTGGCCTGGGCCAGCAGCGCATGGAAGGCCATGTCATTCTTGAGCCAGTCATCCGGCTTGCCGCTCAACCCCGGCATCTCCTCCACCAGGGCGGCTAAGGCATCTAGGTCTTCATCGGTACGCCGTTCGGCAGCCAGCCCGGCGATCTCGATCTCCAGCAGACGGCGCACCTCCATCACCTTGTGGTAGTCAAATCGCTCCCGCCCCACGCGCAGCAAGAGGGCCATGGACTGGGCGACGGCGCCAGGGGTGGGGTTGCGCACGATGGTGCCGCTGCCGGCCCGCACCTCCAGCAAACCTTGGGCCATAAGCGCGCGCACGGCCTCGCGCACGACGGTGCGGCTGACGCCGAACTGGCGCGCCAGCTCCCGCTCCGGCGGCATCCGGTCGCCGGGCTGAAGCTGGCCGCTGACGATATAGCTGCGGATCTGCTCGGTGACGCGCTCGGCCAGGGTGGCGTCGCGTTCGAGCATCCGGAACAGCTCGCCTGGCGAATCGCTGTTGTTGGACGGCGCGTTGGATGGCGTCATAGGCTACCTGAGGAATTGGTGAGCAAGTACAGAGCTAGTGGCATGTGGCATACCACCTGACCGATTTTAGCGTACACCATTCTGCGGGGGTTGTCAATCCTCGATTTTAGTACTTCTATGCCCAACCCAGATCATAGTCAGCCAAGAGGCGCATTATTAGCCGGCTCGGTCGGCCAACTCGGCGTCAGCTAGTTCGGCGATCCCTGCGGCTAATGCCACCTGGGGCGTAAAGCCCAGCGTGCGCTGCATCCGGCTGATGTCCGCCACCAGATCGGCACGATAGTAGGGCAGCACTTCCGAATCCGGGATGGTCTCGAAGACGGGCCGGCGCCCCACCTGGGCCGCGGCCAGTTCGGCGATTGCCGCAAAGGTAGTAACCTCGGTTCCGGCGATGTTGAGCACCATATCTTGCCCCGGCGCCAGACAGCGCATCGTCGCCTCCACCGCATCGGTGATGTGGATCGGGTTCAGCCGCGGCCCATGGCCGGCCCGGAGCCGGATCGGCTCCCCGCGGAGCGCACGGCGCACGTAGTGGGGGATCGGATTAGGCGTGCCAGGGCCGTAGGGAAAGAAGTAACGCAGGATGATCTTGGGGAAATCGGTCGGGGTATGCTGCACCGCCAGCTCTGCCTGGCTCTTGGTCAGGCTGTAGAGGTCCATCGGGTTCAGCGGGTCTTCCTCGACAAAGGGCCGGTTGCCGCAACCGTAGACGCCGCCGGTGGAGGCATGGAGGAAAAGGTGTGCGCCCGCGCGCCGGGCATAGTTGAGCAGACGCCAGGTCGCAACGACATTGACCAGGAAGGGCAGCGCATCGTCGGGCGCGGCCTCAGCCTCAATCAACGCCGCCTGGTGGATCACGCCGTCAATGCGACCTGGCAGCCGGGCCTCATCCAGCGGCGCGGCCAGGTCCTGGGACACATAACGCACGCCAGCAATCGGCGAGCGCGGCGGGCGGCGCGCCAAGGCGATGACTTCATGCTCGGCGGCCAGCCGCGCCGCCAGATGGCGACCGATGAAGCCGGTTGCCCCGGTCACCAAGACCCGCATCGGCGCTATTCCTCGAGCCAGAGGGCGCGCACGGGCGAGGCGCAGGCGTCCTTGATCTTCAGCGGCAGCGCAATCAGCTTGCCTCGCGGTGTGCGGACCTGATCCAGGTTGACCAACGGCGCCAGCAGCAGAATATCGTGGGCGAAGAAGGTGGGGAAGAAGTTTTGTGGCTGATGGGGGCTGTCGTAGCGCGGGGTGTCCGCGCCCAACAGGCTGCAATCATGGGCCAATACCCAGTCAATCGCCGCTGCTGTGAAATAGGGCGGGTGGGTGACATAGTTGGGGGCAGACCACTGCTTGTCCCAGCCGGTGCCGATCAGGAGCGCGTCGCGCGGCCGGGGGCTATCGCCCGCGGCGCGACAGGCCGCCTCCAAATCCTCGGGCCGGATAGGCTGGTCGGCGCCGCGGGGAATCCAGAGACAGAGGCTCTCCACCAGGTAACAGCGCTCCAGGGGCAGCCGGTCAATCGTCATGCGCGACGGGTCCATATGGGCCGCCGTCTCCAGATAGGTTCCGCTCTGGACGGCCATATGGATGGTTTGGGAATAGACCGGATAGGCCAGCCAATCGGGCGGCGGAATCTGCTCGATGCGCGGCACAGGGTAGGGCGCGCCATAGGACCACATCCCATCTTCGATGGGGCCGCTGATCTCAACAAGACGCATAGGCTAAGTCACAGCCAAGCAGGGGCGGACGGGTCTTCGGTGCAATAGGCGGCGAGAACCTTATTGATGCCCGCGGCCACGCGGTCGCAGTCGTTGGGCGTGTACCATTGGTTGAGCGGCACGTTGATTTGGCGGCTGAAGAGGTCGTCGGCCACAGGGCATAGCCCCCGCTCATAGCGCACCTCCCCCCCTCGCTCCCGATAGATGGGCAAGTCAAAGGGTTGATCGGTGGGCATGGTCCCCGTCTTGAGGGTGATGGGGAACATATCGGCGTAGAGGTGCCAGTCGGGCCGCGGGTCGGCGGCGTGCATCCGGCAGGCAATCCCTTCGGCATTGAGCGCCTCGACCATCTGTTTACCCAGCGCCACCGTCGCCGGGAAGAAGCGCAGTACATAGCCGATCTCGCCCTCGACATCGTTGAGCTTCTGGGGCGTAATCTCATGGAAACGCTTGAGCTGGCCCAAGATGCGCATCTTGACCTGGTGAAAACGCTCGACCACGCCGGCCAGCTTGTCCAACTGCACCACATCCACCGCGGCTTCCAGTTCCGACATGCGATAGTTGAGGCCGTTGAACAACTCCCCCGGATAGCGAGGAGGCGCAAAGCGGTCGGGGCGCCACAATCCGCCGGCCTCGGCGAATTGGTTGGCCCGCTCCCAAAGGCGCTCATCATTGGTGATGACCAGACCGCCCTCGCCGCCGCCGATGATCTTATAGGCCGAGATGCTGAAGCAGCCCAGGTCGCCCCAAGCGCCCACGGGCCGCCCTCGGTAGCGCCCACCCGGCGATTGGGCGCAGTCTTCGATCACCTTGAGACCATGCCGCCGGGCAATCGCCAGGATCGGCTCCAGGTCACAGATGCTGCCCATGACGTGGGTGGGGGCAATGGCGACCGTGCGCGGGGTGATGAGCGCCTCGAGCTTGCGCGGGTCCATGTGCAGCGATTCATCTACATCACAGAAAATGGGCACGCCTTTGGCCGCAACGACCATGGCCGCGGTGGCATAGAAGCCGATGGCCGGGACGATCACCTCGGCGCCAGGGCCGACGCCCGCCGCCACCATCGCACAGTGCAGCGCCGCCGTGCCGGAGCTAACGCCGAGGGCATAGCGGACGCCAAAGAGATCGCGGGCGCGGGCTTCAAAGGCAGCCCCTTTGGTCTGGGGTGGGTAGGCCGTGGCATACTTCGCCAGGTTTGGGCCTCTGCCCAGGTCTTCATCGGCGATCACATTGCGGATGCGCTCCAGGGCTTCGGGCGAGAAGCCAAAACGCTCGGCAATCGAGAGAAACTCGGCGACGCCGATCTTGGGCTGGGGCCGCCCCTCCATCTGGGGGAAAGCCTTCGGGCCGCCATACAGGGCCAGATCAGCTTGGCTTACGGGCGCGGTTTGGGTTTCCATGAATCTCTCTCTCTTGTTTAGGGTGGGGCTGGATAACGACTAGCATGAACATGAGGGCTGCGCCGGCTGCCCGCTCACTTCTCCGGCGGCTATTGGCCTTAACAAAATAAGGAGCATCACGCTATCGTAGTGCACTATCGTAGGTGCGCTATCGTAGGTGCGCTATCCTAGCGCACGCTCTGCGCCAGGCCCCGTGCGGCAGGATGCCACACCTACGGCACAGGTCGCCCACGATAGCAGCCGTGTAGGTGCGCTATCCTAGCGCACGCTCCCCCACGGAGGCCCGTGCCGCAGGATGCCGCATCCACAAAAGCGTTGACCGCGTAGGTGCGCTATCCTAGCGCACGCTCTCGCCGGCGCCTGCGTGCGCGCCACGAAGGGCGCCGACGGCGCGCTGCCATTCCGCTTGGTAGGTCGCCGGCTCCAACCCAAGCTCGCGCACATAGGCAAAGGTCAGCTTGAGCATCTTCATCTCCGGGTCAAAGCGGGCCAACGACCAGGGGTGCCAGATCAGCGAGACGTAGGGCAACCCCAACGCCACCGCCCGGTCAATAAAGAGCCGGTTGATAGCAAACTCCTCTTCGGGCGTAGCGATGGGGCGCAGGGGCACGGCTTCCGGAAAGGGCGAGGGCCAGGCGACAATGCGCCGCACGTTGACCGTCAGGTTGTGGGCCTTGAGCAGGTTCTCATGCCAGCCGTGGCCGGGCAATTCCCACAAGTCAGAATGGCCCTCGGCGTCATAACAAAAAGGCTTCTCCAGCAGGGCGGGCACGGTTGTCTCCGGCCCCCAAAGCAACGAGCTGACATAGCTGAAACCGGCGCCGGCGACCGTCTCCACTAACCACGGGTCGCCGCGCAGCCCGTTGTGGAAGCCACAGCCGGGGCGCAGCCCGGTGCAGGGCCGGCCAAAGGTCTGCTCCACCAGCTCCTTGCCCAGCCATACCTCGCGGCGGCGCGTCTCCTGGTCCGGCGTCTGGCCGCAAAAGGGATGGTCGCGCAGGATAATATGGGAGTAGGTGTGTGAGGCGATCTCGAACTCCGGCACATCGCCCAGGACGGCGCGGTACTCTGCCCCTTCCTCCTCCAGGCGCTTGCCGACAATAAAGAATGTGGCGGGGAAGCCGAACTCCTCATGGACAGCGCGCAGCCGCTTACAGGCCGTCAAGCAGTCAGCCGCGCGTTCGGTATCATAGGCGGCGATGTACCGGGTCACCGGTTGGCTGGCCGCCGGCTGTTCATTTGCCATAGCCCATCCGCAAGCCTTCAACAAAGTAAGGTTGGAAGATAATGTAGAGGAACAGCAGGGGAAGCACGGTCAGGACCGAGCCGGCCATGACGAGACCATAGTTGATGTTGAACTCGCTCTGGACGGTCGCCAGCCCCACCACCAACGTCCGCATGGTGTTGGCGCGCAGCACCACCAACGGCCAGAGGAAGGCGTTCCAGGTCTGCATGAGGGTAAAGATACCCAGCGCGGCCATCGCCGGCGTTGAGAGCGGCACAATGATAGACCAGAAGATACGCAGCTCCCGCGCCCCGTCAATCTTCGACACCTCGATCAGCTCGGTCGGCAGGCTGCTGATGAACTGGCGCATCATAAAGATGCCGAAGGCGCTGGACAGCTCCGGGATGATCAATGCCCAATAGGTGTTGAATAACCCCAGCTTGTTGACGATCTGGAAGGCCGGGATCAAGGTCACCGCCCGCGGCACCATCAGCGTCGCCAGCAACAGCGCAAAGACAACATCCTTTCCATAAAACTGCTTCTTGGCAAAGATGTAGCCCGATAGGGTGTTGAGCAGCAGGCTGCCGATGGTAATGACCGCGGCGGTGAATACCGTGTTGAAGAACCAGCGCGGGAAGAGACCGTTCTGGAAGACAAAAATGATCTCATAATAATTGTCGAGCGATGGGTTGTCGGGCAACAGGGTAGGCGGGTAGGTCATCATGGTAAAGGATTCGGTGAGCGAGGTGGACGCCATAAAGAGAAACGGCACCACCGTCACCGCTGAGATGGCGATAATGATCGCATAACAGATGCTCTGCCAGAGGACCGTCTGCCGCCGCGAGCGCACCCCACCAAACGTTGCCGCCATGCTCTTCCCCTCCTGCTGTCCCTGTTCTATTTCTATCCCGGTTTCTATCCCTGACCCGGCGCCCACTCCTGGCTCAGTACTCGATATCGCTGCGGAAGAAGCGCAACTGGATCAGCGATAAGGTCAAGATGATCACCAACAGCACCACCCCCATGGTGCTGGCGAAGCCGATGTTATCGGCCTCGAAGGCCTGTTGGTAGACATACCAGCTCACCGTAGCGGTGGACCAGGCAGGGCCGCCCTTGGTCAGCACATAGACGGCGTCAAAGAGCTGGAAGTTGAAGATGGTCGCCATGATAAAGCAAAAGCCCAACGCCGGACGCAACAGCGGAATGGTGATGCTCCAGACAATACGCCAAAAGGAGGCGCCATCTATGCGCCCGGCTTCATACAGCTCCTTTGGGATCGCCTGGAGCGCGGCGAAGAGGATGATGACATAGAAGCCGAAGCCGCGCCAGATCTCCATCATCACAATAGCCGGGATAGCCCAGGTGGGGTTTCCCAGCCAATCCACCCGCGGCACACCAAAGAGGCTCAAGGCGTGGTTGAGCGGGCCGAAGTCCCGGTTGACCATGTAGGCCCAGATATTGGCGGCAATGACCACAGGGGTGATGAGCGGAAAATAGACGGTGCCGCGGAAAAAGCCCTGCATCCTGGGCAACTGGAAGATCAAAATGGCGACAACCAGCGCGATCACGATGACCGTCGGCACCGTCAGAACGGCATAGAGCGTGGTGTTCTTGAGGGTGCGCAGAAAGATGGGATGCTGGAACGCGGTGATGTAGTTCTGGATGCCGACAAAGGTATGCTTGCCCAACATGCCGCCCTTGGTAAAGGAATAGTAGATGCTCCAGAACATCGGCACGACAGAAAAGCCGAAGATGATGAGCAGGCTGGGCGCAAGAAGGAAGTACCAAAAGAGCGTCTCGCGAGCGTGGCGCCAAGCGCGGCGGTGGGCCGTTGTGCCAACGGCTGCCTGAGGGGTTGTACGAGCCGAGGAGGTGACTGCCATTCCCTTTCTCCTCCGGGAAAGCGGGGCCGCCCAAGGGGAGCCGGCAACTGGATACTGAGCATTTATATGGTCACGCCTTCTCAAGGTCGCCAGCTTGCGAGGGCGCGACTATCGCTTTGCTGGGCCTGGCGCACAGGTTGCGCCTGTGCGCCAGGCTGTCCCCCCTACTTACCAGGGTCTATTTACAAAGGTCGCTCGACGACGGTCTATGGACGGTCGTGACTATTCGCCGTCGAGGATGGGATTGACCGTCGCCTCGACATCGGCCAGCGCCTGCTCGGCGGTCTTCTGGCCGCTCATGACGGCGTGGGACTCCTGCACCAGCGAATTGGTGGCCTCGCGCCAGCGGATGCTGATCTGGGTGCCGACGCCATAGCCCTGGTCCAGGAACGAGACCATCTTGGCGACGATGGGGTCCACATCCGGCAGCGGCGGGATGCCCTTCTTGAGCGGCAGCAGGTCAACACCCTTCTGCACGTACTCAACCTGAATCTCGTCGGTCGCCAGATAATCCAACAGATCAAAGACGCCGGTCTTGTCCTTGGACTGTTCGGCCACAAACATAAAGCCGACATTGGCCCAGTCAGCGGGCTTGCCGTCCTCGGTGAGCTGCAGCATGGGGATCACATCCAGCTCGATGTCCGGGGCTTCGGTGCGCCACTGGGCTTTGATCGAGGAATTTTCGACCCACTGAATGCCCACCTTGCCGGTCAGGCGCAGGTCGCGGCGCTGGTCGTCGGTAAAACCAACCGGCACGCCCGACTGATCGTTCCAGACGATATCCTCCAGCAACATCTTGAAAGCAGCCCGCCCACCTTCCGTATTGGCGGCAACCGACAGGAGGTCTTCGCTCAACAAGGTGGTGCCGCCGGCGGCCAGCAGCGGGATCAGCACGACCCAATTGGTGGAGTTCGCCGGAACATCTATGCCATAGACGCCGGCAGAGGTGTCGGTCAGCTCCTGGGCGGCGGCGCGAAACTCCTCCCAGTTGGTCGGCGCCGACAGCCCCTTCTCGTTGAAGAGGTTCATGTTGAGCAGCCAACTCTGCACGACGCCCAGGAAGGGCACGCCCCAAGTGCTGCCCTTGTAGGTGGCGATATTCCAAGCGGCCTCGTTGTAGTTCTCCCGCCACTCCGCGATCCGGTCGGTCAGGTCGGTGATCTGGCCTTGGCTGACGTACTTGGGGTACCACTCATCCGGCAAATAGAAGATATCGGGCGGCGACCCGCCGGCAAAGGCGGCGGTAAACTGCTCGTCAACGCTGGCCCACGGCACGACTTGATGCTCAACCGTGATTCCCGGATGCTCCTCCTGGAAGGCATCGAGCAGGGGCCGCCAAATCTCGGCCTCTCGCTCGCTGTGGGGCGGCTTCCAGAAGAGGACGGTGGAGCCGCCGGCGGGCGGGGCTTCAGCCCCAGTCTGAGCCTGGGGAGCGCCCGGCGCGACGCAGCCGGCCAGCGAGGTCAGGCCAACGGTCGCGCCCAGGACAAGCGAGTGTTGAAGAAATTGACGGCGGGACAGTCTACGGAGACCTGACTCCTGCGACATCGGTTCCTCTCCTTTGCGTCATTGGGACACATATTTTGGATAGACATTGAGTGTTGACATGTGAATGGGGGAGCAACTGAATGTTGAACAATGAGCAGCAGGCATAACCGCCAATGGGGAGCTTGACATGTTCAACAAAGGGGGTGACTCAGAGTTGTGGTGAATAGCCTGTCGCCCGACCAAAGACGTTGGCGCTTCTCATCACCTAAACACAACTCGCCGCCAACGGCCAACGGTGGAGCAAAAAAAGTATAGCACAGCGATCCTGTCTGTCAATTTACCCAAAACGTCATTCCCGCGTCTACACATTCTCCCTACCGGTTCTTAATAATCTCTGCATGTTGTCTTGCTAGACTGGGAAGCGACCAACGGAATGGTCGTACAGAACACGCATCCAAGGGATGCACACACTCAAGCAGATGGAGGAAACAAGCCTATGAAGACTCAAGGAAGATGGCCCACGTGGGCCTTGGCCGCTCTCGGCGCTGTTGTGACAGTACTGGCCGCCTTTACCTTCTTGCCCGCCACCAGCCGGGCCGCCGGCGCCCTGGCGGATAGCGCAACCGGTACGGTCCAGACAACGGTGCAGACGGTGGCGGGCGCATTTGGCTGGCGCGGCGGCTCAGCCGAGCGAGACGCCCAATTGGCCGAGGCGCTTGGCATCACCGTCGAAGAGTTGCAAGCGGCGCGCGACGAGGTCTTTGCCGAAGAGTTGGCAGCCGCCGTAGCCGATGGGCGCCTGACCCAAGAAGAGGCGGACCAACTCCAGGCCCAGCGGGCGCTCCGGCGCTATCTGAGCGAGCGGCTGCAAACCGCCTATAAAGAGGCCGTACAGCAAGCCGTGGAAGACGGTGTGATCACCCAAGAGCAGGCCGATGCGCTGCTGGCCGAACCGGGGTGGGGCTTCTTTGGCCGTGGTTTCGGTGGACCGCGCGGTCACGGTATGCGCGGCGGCATGTGGGGCGGCGACAGGCCGGGCCGCGGCCTGTGGCGCGCGCCTCTGCCCGATACTGCCCCCAATGGAACACCCGACGCGACGCCTGCGCCGGAGGAGACGCCGCAGGACAGTAGCTTCACCCTCCCCTTCAGCCTTTCGTAAAGTCGCCGGCCTTCCACCACCCCTCTCCCGCAGGGAGCGCAGCCGGTCGGCTGCGCTCCCTGCCTTTGCTCGACCCGGCGGCTCTACCCCATCTATCCCTTTTATTCCCTTTGCGACACGCGTTACGGAAGAACCAAGCAGACAAAAGTCGCATCGTTTATTGAACATCCGACGCGTGAATGCAAAAGCCCAGTACTGTAAAATAGACAGCGGCCAATCCCTGATGAAACCGTAATCACTGATGGAAGCAACAGCGGATTCGGTATAGAGCCTATCGGTAGTGGTAAAATTGGTAGGACACGCCCTAACAAGGAGGCCCCGTCCCTTGGCTACTCATCCACTGCATTACCCAGCAGCCCATCGGCCTGCACTGTCAATTCCTTCTGCGCCGGCAGACGGCATGTACACCTATGCCGGCGTAGGCCACAGTGTCCTCGCCGACTCCTGGCAAGCAGGCCGCGCCTCATTGGAGGCGGCGTTGATTCCCTTGCATGGCCGGCCTCCCTCCCTGATCATCACCTACTTTACCAACAACCATGACCCGGCCCAGCTTCTCGACGGCGTTCGCTCGCTTGCCCAAGGCGCGACCACCGTCGGCGCCTGTAGCTCGACGGTCTTTGCCCCCTCGGCCATCCTGCAGCAGGGCGTCGTCACGTTGGCGCTGGCCTCCAATCAAATTCAGGCAACTGCAGGCGCAATTACTCAGTTTACCCAAGACCCCATGGGCGCGGGGCGCGATCTGATGCGCCAGCTTTGGCGCCCCATCAACCCGGATACGGCTCCGCCCAACGGCCTGGCGCTCATGCTCGAAAGCACACACGACAGCGAGGCGATGGTAGATGTGGTGGAGGCAGTGGGCAACGAGATCGGGCCACTCTTGCCCGTGGCCGGCGGGCGCGCCATAGATGAGACACACCGGCTGGAAAACTCGATCTTTTTGGATGATTGCGTCTACGGCGACGCGGTGGCCTCGGTGCTTTTCCGAACGCCGGGGGCCGTGGGGGTAGGCGTCCATCATGGCTACCAGCCGCTCGGCCGGCCCTTGGTCGTTACACGCGTCGAAGGAAATGTGCTCTACGAGTTGGACGGCAAATCGGCCTTTGCAGCCTATCGAGAGCAACTGCCGGCCCATCTCAACCTGACCCCGGAAAACTACGTTCGCCATGCCGTCAACCATCCTATCGGTCTGCCCCAAATGGGGCGTGAGTACATTATCCGTGATCCCTTTGCCAGCGCCCCCGACGGCGCGCTGCTTTGCGCGGGCGCTTTGCCCAAACATTCGGTTGTGCGTATCATGCGAGGAGACCGCGTAAGCCTGTTGGAGGCGGCCCGCCTCGCTGCCGCCGATGCGCTGGCAGCCTTGGGCGGAAAGCCCCCATTGGCGGCCTTTATCTTCAGTTGCGTCACCCGCGTTGCCTATTTGGGAGATGCCATCTCAGAAGAGCTGGCGCTTATTCGTAGCGTCATCGGTCAGGAGACCCCCCTGATCGGGATTGCTTCCTATGGAGAGATTGCAGCGCAGCCTTTCAGTCCACCCGCCTTTCATAATAAGGCTATCGTCGTCGGACTGCTCGGCGCGCCATAGAGAACGATGGCCAGCATGGCAACTGAGCAGGACTATTTGACGGAGCTTTCTGTCCTGTACGAAATTTCCTCAATTCCTACCAGTTTTATCTCGCTGGAGGAATTGGGGCGGCTTGTGTTGGACAAGATCGTGCGGCTCCTGGGCGCGCAGATCGCCATGCTCTACTTTGGCGACAATCACCCCACCCCCTTTGCCCTTTGGGCGGCGCGGGGCGTACCCGCCAGTGTAGTCCCCGCTTATCTGCCCGACAATAACGGCATGGCGCGCATCCTGGCCGCGCGCAGCTCGCTCATTCTCGCCGATCCTCCAGAGATTGCCCGGCTCCGGCTCCTGCCAAAGCAATATCCGGCGCGACATGCGCTCTTGCTCCCCATCGGCGCCGGCGACCAGCGCCATGCGCTGCTGTGGGCCTTTCGCCTGGCCGATCTGCCTTTCACCAGCAATAACCTGGCCCTGTTCAATGTGCTGGCAACCCGCA
This sequence comes from Caldilineaceae bacterium, assembly GCA_035574055.1. GTDB lineage: Bacteria > Chloroflexota > Anaerolineae > Caldilineales > Caldilineaceae > QEUY01. Next base: position 4,395 of record DATLZJ010000845.1, on the reverse strand, counting down.
CGGCAACGGCCCTGGAGAACATCCGCCTGATCAGCGAGATCGAACGCCAGAACCAGGCCCTGCAGCAAGCCAAAGAGGAAGCCGAGGCCGCTAACCGGGCCAAGTCTGCCTTCCTGGCAACCATGAGCCATGAAATCCGGACGCCGCTCAACGCGGTCATCGGCATGACCAGCTTGTTGGCCGATACATCGCTATCGGCGGAGCAGCAGCAATATGTTGAGATTATTCGCAACAGCGGCAACACGCTGCTGACCATCATCAACGATATTCTTGATTATTCCAAGATCGAATCGGGCAAGCTGGAGCTTGAGCACAGCGCCTTCAACCTGCGCCGCTGTCTGGAGGAGATTCTCGACCTCTTCGCCCACCAGGCGCGCGATAAGGCGTTGGAGTTGATCTGCATGACCCGCGACCCGCTCCCCAGGACCATCATCAGCGACCCCACCCGGCTGCGTCAGGTCCTGAGCAACTTGCTCAGCAACGCCATCAAGTTCACCGAGCGGGGCGCCGTGACCGTCGCCGTCCAGGGCGCGCCACTCGACGGTGGGCTGTGGGAGCTTCATTTCCGTGTGCAGGATACAGGCATTGGGATTGCGGCAGAGGCTGCCAAGCGGCTGTTCGAGTCCTTCTCCCAAGCTGACCCCTCGATCGCGCGTCGCTACGGGGGAACCGGATTGGGCCTTGCCATCAGCCGCCGCCTCTGCCGGCTGATGGGCGGCGAGCTGTGGGTAGAAAGCGAGCTTGGCAGAGGCTCCACCTTTCACTTCACCATCCAGGCCGACGCCACTTGCCGCCAAGACCGGCTCCCCTGTGAGGATTGTTCGGGCAGCGGGCGGCGCATCTGGGTCTTCGACAGCCATGCCGATAGCCGGAGCGAGCTGGTCTACCACCTTCAGCGATGGGGCTACCAGGCGGTTGCATTTGAGGGTAGCCGGGACGCGCTGGAAGGGCTGGCCCAGAATGAGCCGGCAGACCTGGCGCTGATTTCCGCGCCGGCGTCATACCCGGATGGCGTCGCCTTGGCCGCGGCGCTCTATGAGCAACTCAACTGGGGAAAGAGGCCGGTGGTCTTGCTGGTTCCCTTTGGCGTGAAGCTCACGGCGCTGGAGAGCGAACTGGCCCGCCCGGCAGCCGTCCTCCATAAGCCTATCAAGCTGGAGCCGCTCTGCAACACGCTGATCGAGCTGTTGAATCAGGAGCCGGGCCAACGCCAGGCTGCGCCCCACCCCGCGCCCGCGGCCTTCGATAAGACGCTGGGCGAGCACTCTCCCCTGCGCATCCTCTTGGCCGAAGACAACAGTGTAAACCAGATGGTCGCGCTCCATATGTTGAGCCGGTTGGGCTATCGGGCCGACGTGGCGGCCAATGGCCTGGAGGTGCTCCAGGCGCTGGAGCGGCAGCACTATGACCTTGTGCTAATGGACTTGCAGATGCCGGAGATGGACGGGCTGGAAGCCACCCGGCGCATCCGCGCCGAGCTGCCCCCTTCCCGCCAACCGCGCATCGTCGCCATGACCGCCCATGCCTTCTCCGAAATCCGGCAGGCCTGCGAACGTGTGGGCATGGACAGCTACATCAGCAAGCCGATCCGTTTGGATGAGCTGATCGAGGTGTTACAGCAAACAACCGGACAAGCGGCGACCGGACAAGCGGCGCCGGCCGTTTGATCCTTGTGGGTAAGTTGCATTTCGGGGCAAAGGCGGTACAATAAGGGCGCCGGCCAGGGCCGATAGGAAGCAGCCGAAACCGAAATGTCCAACCAACCCACATCACGTTCAAATCAATCTCCCGCCCGCTCTCCGGCGCCTGCGCGCCTCCAGCAACCGCTACTGGCCTTTATTGATTGCGACGTCACCAGCGGTCGAGATGAGCTGGCGCGCGAGGCGCTCATCGCCCATGTCGGGCGCTATCGCTCCACCGGCGTCGCGCCCCTCTTTGTCAACTGGCTACGCGAACGGGCCGACCTGCGCTTTGTCTGCATGGTGCGCGATCTCTCCGAGTTCAACGACTTTATGCTGGACGTAGTGCGCAGCGTGGAGGGTGTGCGCGGGACGAGCACCTCGTTGAGCTTTGGCGGGCGCGCCGACATTGACGCCCTGCTCGAGCTGGAGATGGAGGTCAGCCCCAACAGCCATACCGTCGCCGCCAATCTCTGGATTGACGTGCAACCGGGCATGGACCGGCGCTGTTTTCAGACCTTGATGAACCTGCCGCCTCACCCCGAAGTGCGCTGCGTTTGGCTGCTCAACTGCTACCATAGCCACGACTCCGACCTCAACATGATGTTGCTGGGCAAGAACGTGGCGGCCTTGACCGGCTATGTGATGAGTTGGGTGCGGACGGCGCCCGGCGTCGTGGACACCGAAATGAGCACGGTGCTGGACTGGCGCTGGCTCGCCAGCCCGGAAGATATTGTAGAGTTGTGTGAGCTGTTCTTTACCGGCAGCGCGGTCAAGCGCGCCCTCCCCGCGCCCGCCGCTGGCGACGAGCCGCCGGTTGAGTCTCCGGCCCCCTCCACTGGTCAAGTCGCGTCGGACCAAATCTCCTCGGATCAAGTAGAAATCAACCGTTAGCCGGGGGTCAGCACGCTCGCCACAAAGCGATGGCTGAGCGCGCGATAGCGTCCCCAATCGCCCCACGCCGGCTCTGTCGCCCTCACGCTCGCCAGCCGCGCGGCGATTTCATGGAGCGCCGCTGCCGGACGCCACAGCCACCCGCCGATCTGCTCGTCAGGGTCCACCGGCGCCGGCTCTCGATCGGCCGGGGCCTGCAACAGAAAGTGGTAGGTTGCGAAGGCAAAGCGCTGCCCTGCGCTCCGGTGGTTGAGCGTATACGCGACAATCCCCAGGCACCGCTGGAGACGCGCCTGCCCCGGCCCATCGCCCAGGGTCAGCCCAGTCTCCTCATAGACCTCGCGAGCCAGCGTCTCCAGCACGCTCTCGCCCTGGTGGATGCCGCCTGTAGGCAGCCGGTAAGCGCCGGCAGGGTAGAAGGTCTTGATGTGAAGCAACAGCCCGGCAGCCGGGTCGCCGCGGTGCATGATATAGCAGATTTCGGCCCGCCGCCCGTCGCTGACCAGCATTTGATTCTCGCCGGTCAGGAAGGGATGGTCTACGGCCAGCCGGCAGCGGCGGCGCGGCAGAGGGCCAAAGCGCGCCTCCAGCTCGGCCAGTTCGGCGCGCTCAATGGCGGCTTGATAGCGGGGCACCGGTCACTCCTGCATGGTCTCTCGCTCTGCTGTCCGTAGGCCGCTCTCGATCACGGCGCGATAGGCGGCAATCCGCTGGGCGCGCAAAGCTCGCTTGTGGCCCACCAGCCATTTGGCCCGCTCGAGCGCAAGCTGCCAGCGAAACTCCAACAGCAGATAGCGGCGCAGCGCAGCAGCCCACCGCGGGCCAAAATACTTTTCATAGTAATAGACCTTGCTCTGGTTGAAATAGATATGGCGTGCTGCCGCAGCCTGCTCGCTGCTCCGCCCCTCATAGTGGACCACCACGGCGTCCGGCACATAGACGACCCGCCAACCGGCCTGCTTGAGCCGCCGGCAGAGGTCTATTTCCTCGCTGTACATGAAAAAGCCCTCGTCGAAGGGGCCGGCGGCTTCGGGCTGGCGGATCTCCTCCAAGGCGGCGCGGCGGGCCAGCATGGCTGCCCCCACCACCCAGTCTACATCGTGCGGGAAGAGGCCGGGCCAGTCCGCCATCTGAAAGCGGCGCGCCCAGGGGTTGCCGGGCCAGAGCCGGCCTAGCCAGGTGCTTTCCCAAAAGCCGGTGAGCGGCGTTGGAAAACGGCGGCGGCTGCTTTGCAGGCTGTTGTCGGCATAGCGCAGTTGCGGCCCGGCCAGCCCCACGCGCTCGTTGTCGGCCACAAATGAGTAGAGCCGCCAGAGGCTATCGCCGTAGAGCCGAGAGTGGAGCAACTCGGTGTCGGGGTTGAGAAAGTAGACAAAGCGCCCCCGGCTGGCCGCATAGCCGACATTGTTGCCGCGCGTGAAGCCCAAGTTGTCGGCGCTGCGGATCAGCCGCACCCACGGGAAGCGAGCCGCTACCAGCTCGGCGGTCGCGTCCGCGCTGGCATTGTCAACCACGATCACCTCCAGCGTCGGGCGTGCGCTTCCGGCCCGGCCCTGGGCTGAGGAAGTCGCCTCCGGGCCGAACGCGCGCAGGTCCGCCGCTCTTTCCAGGCGGCGGCTGGCCTGCTCCAGCGAATGGAGACAGGCGCGCAACAAGTCCCAGACATTCCAACTGACAATGATGACGGAAAGGTCAACCGTGAAGTCAACCGGGCCGGTGTGGGTTGGCGCCGGGCTAGTAGGTGCGTTGGACGACAAAGTCGCACAGCTCCAACATGGCGTAGCGATAGATATTGTCGGGCAGCCCCGCCAGGTCGGTGCGT
>DATLZJ010000844.1:0-3929 GCA_035574055.1 Caldilineaceae bacterium | reverse complement strand
TTTTGAAAGTGGATGCCGTCGGGACTGGTCGCGAGGCCCAAGCGCTGGCTGCGGTCGGGCCGGCGCACGGCGTGAAAGCCGTAGTAACATCCGTCGTGATAGAAGACCGAGCCGGTGCAGATGGAGACCTCTTCCGGTTCGGTCATGGGCAGCGCCAGGGGATGGTGGGTCCAGTGCACCAGGTCGGGCGAGCTGGCGTGCGCCCACTGGTGGCCGCCCAGCCCATTAAGCGCCTGGTGGTGGTTTTCGTCCAGCAGATAGTAGAGATGAAAAATCCCGTTGTGGTAGAAGGGCATACAGTCGCCGACGAAGAAGGAGCCGCCGGCAGGTTTGAAGTATTGCATGAAGGAAGTCGCTCCGCTCAACAAGTCAAAGGGCCAGCGAGCCAAAAGGGTTGTTGAATGGGTGGTAGATCATACCCCGGTACGGCCACCAGTTACGGCCATCAGTTACGGTCATTCTACCGGTCTTTCTGCGCCAAGCCCAACAGGGCCAGGCTGCGCCGGTGATTTGATTCGTTTGGCGCTCCCTGATTTGACATTCTGCCGGGGCTGGCGTATTATCAAGCAGCAAGATGTTGTAAGTTCTACGAAGTTGCGAACAGCACCGCCGAGACTTGCCGTCTGAGGCGGTGTTTTTGTCTCATCTGTTGGAGAACGACAACGTTTTGTAGGTGAGTAAATTTTAGTACCAGAAGACTGAGGAGTTTTCCAACAAATGAGCGAGCAACGCGTCATTGGCACCGTCAAGTGGTTTAACGACCAGAAGGGCTACGGCTTCCTGGCCTATGAGGGCGGCAAGGATGTTTTCGTCCACCACTCCGCCATCGAGGCCGCCGGCTTCCGCAGCCTGCGCGAGGGCGACCGGGTGGAGTTCACCATCACCCAAAGCCCCAAGGGTCCTGCGGCGGCGAACGTCCGCAAGATCTAGTCAAGTCTAGTCGTGGGGCTGCGGCCCTGCACATTGTCGGCGCCGTGAGCAGGCGCACACCTGCAAAACGGTAAGATGCCACCCAAGAGACCGGTCTATGGGCCGGTCTCTTTTTATTGCCTATCATGAGGGCCGGACCGGCTCGCGATAGCGCGTTTGACGAGCAAACATCGCTGGCGTATAACCTGTCTGTGCCTGATCCATTGACTCTGGTGCGCGAAGAGGTAGATAAAGGAAAATAACCATATGGAGATAGTTCCCGAATCTCACCGAGACCTGCTCAACGCAGAGGTTGCGGTGCTGGCAACGCGCGGGCATGACGGCTATCCACAAGTCAGCGCACTGTGGTTTCTGCTGGATGACGACGGCAGGCTGAAGCTGTCTCTAAACACGTCTCGCCAGAAGGTAAAGAATCTGCGGGAGCATGCCGAGTGTACGTTATTCATCTTTGACCCGGCCACCCCCTACCGGACTATAGAGATCCGTGGACGGGCGGAAATATCAGCGGATCCGAATTATGCCTTTGCCGATAAGCTGGCCCGCAAGTACGGGGGGATTGATCTTAGGGCGAACGACCGGCCCGGCGAGAGCCGTGTCGTTGTGACGCTTCACCCGGTGAAGGTTAATACTTGGGGATAGCTGCCTGCGCAGGCGCTCAAGCGATAGAGACAGGCGGTTCAGCGCTTCGCCCAGCCGAATTGCTGCGTCGGGTCATGGGTGAAGAGCGCCGCGCCGAGAAAAGCCAGCAGCCGGTCCAGGCGCGGGGCATCGAGCGTCTGGGACTGCACGCTGGTCTCCCACATGCGCCGGGCCAGCGCTTCTACCGGCTGGCCCTCAGCGAATCCGGCGACCAGCATCTCCGCCTGCTCAAGCTGGCTCTGCCCGTCGCCCAGCCCGATCCCCAATAGGCTGATGCGTGGGGCCAGCTCGATCAGCTCCTGGGCAAAGGCGTTGCGTAGACAGAGCTGGCGAACCTGCTCATGGTCGCTGGGCACGCTAGGGATTTGCAGGATGACCAGGGGCGGCGTTGCGCAGCGCCCCAGTGCGCCGGCCAACCCTGTCGCCGCCAACCCCGCCGGCCCAGCCGACTTGACCAGCCGCTGGCTGCCGAGGTCGAGCGCAACCCGCCGCCCCTGCTCGCGCACCTCGGCCACGAGATGGACCACGCGCGGCTGGAGTTTTTCCAGCATATCGCCCAGCAACCGGTCGTCGGCGTCGCTCAGCGGCATCATGCGCGCCCCGGCCACTTCATAGATGCGCTTCAGGTCCACGCCGGCGCTCTCGCCGATGTTGCGCTGGGTCATTTGGGCGTAGACCTCGCCCCCCGAAGGCGGCTCCACGATCAGCGCATCCACGGCGCGTTCCGGCTCCAGCGCGTGAAAGGGGGTCGCCGGCGGCGTCGCCAGCCGGTAGAAGGCGCGACCGGCCAGCGGCAGTGGCCGGCCCTCTGGCGGCTCCGGCAGGCGCAGCAGCAATTCCCACGGCAGCCAGGCCAAGTCTCGGCTTGGCGCGTGCCAGAGGATGTCGGGGGCAGTCTCTGGCGTGGACGCGGCCAGCAGCGCCGCTGCCTCCGGCCCCACCAATCGGGCGCTGAAGCGGTCCGCCAGCCCGTGCGGGTCTTCAAGCAGCGCTTGCACAAAGCCCCGGTGGACGACTTCGCGCCGCGCGGAGGTGAAATCCGGCAGGTCGGTTCCCAAAGCGATCACTTGCGTATGGCTCTCTCCGCCGGGTAACGTGGCGGCGACATGCCATTGCCTCTCGGCGGGTTGGGTGAGGGTGAGCCGGAGCTGGGGCCTCGCTGCCCCTGTCGCCTCCAGCCTGCTCTCTTGCCGCCGGCGCAGCCGCACGCCGCCGATCAGCACATAATCATCCTCGACGATAATTGCACTGCCTTCTTCTCCCTCCGGCGCAGCTTCCGCCGCCCTCCGCTCATGCGTTGGCGGCGCTTGCAGCGCCAGCTCCACTTGGTCCAGCCGCTTGCGCCAGGCAGGCAGCGCGGCGCTGAGTAGCCCGTGGGCTGTCTGCCAGAGCTGGGCTGCCCACGCGCGGTCGCCCAGCGCCGAGAGCACCCGCTCGGCGTGGTCCAGAGCCATCAGACCGGCCAGCGTGGAGTTGGCGCGCCAGCTTGGGTCTTCCTGCTCCTCCAGCCGCGTCTCGGCCAGCGACGACGGCTCCCAGCCCAGCCGGTCATAGGCCTGATAGAGCCGGTAGCGCAGCGCCAAGCGCAGGGGCGTGCGGCTGGCGAGCCGGGCCAAATCCAACAAGCGCAGGGCCTCATCCCTGCGACGGCAGACCCGATAGACCTCGGCCAGCCGCAGCACGGCGAGCGCGGGGTCCAGCCCCGGCTCGTCCAGCCCAGGCAGCAGCGCCAGCCAACGGTCTACCAAGGCCGGGTACGGGGTGGAAAGCGGCGGGCAGCGCCACAGCTCATCCAGCAGGCGCAGGCGGTAGGAGGCCGGCGCGGCCTGGGCCAGGGCATCCACCAAATCGGCGACCACTGCGACGTCGCCTTCGTGGTGGGCCGCGGCCTCCAGCGCCGCCGCTACTTGCAGCCGGTGGGACATGGAGGCCAGGTCGGGCCGGCGGCGCAGCTCATCGCTCTGGCGGCGGGCGTCTTCTCGGTCGCCGGTGAGGGCCGTCTGCCAGGCGGCCAGCCGCGCCAGCTCCACCTGTTGGTCGAGTGTGAGCGGGAGCGTGCGCGCCTGTTCCAGCCGGAACGCGGCCTGTTCCGGGTCGGGGGCCAGGGCCAAATGGGGCCAGATGCGGCGCAGGTGATAGGCGGCGCGCTGCGCCGGGGGCAGCCCTTCATGTGCGGCCAGCCGCTCCCACTCGGCGTCGGCGGTGTGAAGGTCAAAGCGGGCAAGGGCGATGCGGGCGCGCAGATCGCCCTCTTCCTGTATCCAGCCGCCGGGCAGCTCCGGGGATGGGGTAGCCTGGAAGCGGCGCTCATTCACCGCGCCGGCCCAGGCGACAAAGGCCTCCCAGGCTGAATCGGGCTG
>DATLZJ010000843.1:0-5577 GCA_035574055.1 Caldilineaceae bacterium | reverse complement strand
GACGCCCGATACCACCGAGGGCAGGTAGTAGATCGTGCGCCAGAAGCTCTGCCCGGCGATGCCCTGATTGAGCATAACGGCAATGCACAACGCCAACAGGGTGTTCAGCGGCACCGCGGCGAAGGCGAAGTAGGCCGTGTTCCAGAGCGCCTTGAGCACGATCCGATCCTGTACGACGCTGGTATACCAGTGCAGCCCGACGAACTCCCATTTGTTGAGGAAGTCCGTATCATAGAGGCCGATGACAAGCGAGGCTAGCATGGGGCCAAAGGTGAAGACGAGGAAGCCGATGATCCACGGCGACGCCATAGCATAGCCGTAGATGGCCTCGCGCGTGCTTTGCCTCAGGCCCCGCCCTGCGCGTCGTGGCAGCACAGCCGCTGCCTGCTTTTGTGCTTGACCAACGGTTTCCATAGATAGTTCCTGGGATTCAAGCAAGGACGCCGAGCCGGCCCTTCCTGGAGGCTTCACGCTTCCAGGAAGGGGACGACCCAGGCCGGTGGAGCTAGCCTATTGGCTTTGAATCTTGGCTAACTCGGCGCCCAACTCTTCAATCGGAATCTCGCCGCGGTTGAAGCGCGTGACGACCTCAGCATGGGCGACAATATAGTCCACCGGCGCCTCTCCTAAGAGCATGACCTTCTCGAACGCCGGGGCTAATATTTGGTCTTTGCTCACAGCGTCGTTGGCAAACATCTCCTCTGGGCCGCCGATGTCTTGGGCCAGCGAAGCGGTAAAGACCTCCAGGCTGATGTCGTTGTACTTCTCGTTGTACTCACGCAGCAGCTTGGGGAATTGGTCCAGGATGCTCTTGCGCGATGGCTGCTTGTTAGCGTACTTAGCATAGAGGATACCATATTCGGGGCTGGTGGTCCCCTTGAGCAGCTCCCAAGATTCCTCCGGATGCGCCGTTTTGACCCAGATCATGGTGCCGTCCACCGATTGATGGGTCGTGGTGCCTGCCGGGCCGTTGACCATCGGCGCCACATCCCAGCGGAACTGGGCGGTGTCCACCACATTATTCAGGTTCCAGGGGCCCATCTCCATCATAGCGATGCGCTCGCTGTTGAAGAGCGCTTCGACGCTGATCCCGCCGGACATGGTGGAGTTGCTGGGCACAAACATCTTGAGGTCCCACATGAGGCTGCGCAGATATTCCAGGCAGTCGTAGGCTTCTGGGGTGTCCAGTGCGCAGTGGGTGTTATCCTCCGGGTCTACCATGTGGGCGCCAAAGCCGCGCAGCCAGTACTGGGTGAGCCAGTTGGCGCCGAGACCATAGTTGGAGGTGGCCCAGGTCTGGGGGTCTTCGCCGACGAATTTGGGGCCGATCTCGGCATAGGTCTGATAGTCCCAAGCGCCCCACTCTTTGGGCGGCGGCTCGACACCGGCGCGCTCGAACCAGTCAATGTTGTAGTAGATCACCTGGGTGCCGGTGAAGCGCGGCATAAAGTGGATATCGCCGTCCAGCTTCCACGGGTCGAATTGATGCTCGTAGTAGTCGTCAATGTTGACTTCCTCGGCATCGCGGTCAATGTACGGTTGCAGGTTGAGCGTCTGCCCCTGCTGGATAAAGAACGTTGTGTTGGAGCAGCAGAATTCCAGCAAGTCCGGCGCAGTGCCCGCGACCATGGCGGCGTAAGGGCCTTCGCGCTCGTTGCCGCCGGGCCAGGGGAGGAACTCGACTTCAATGTTGGGGTGTTCAGCCTGGAAGGTGGGGTACCACTCGGACCAAAGTTGGTTGATGCCGGCCGCGTTCTCCGGCTCGCGGGACTGGTATTGAATTCTGACTGTTTCGCCGGCGGGGGCCGCTTCTCCTTCGGCTGCCGGCGCGCTGGGCGAGCCTGCCGGCGAACAGGCCGCGGCCAGCGCGGTTGCGCCTAAGGCCGCCGAGAACTGCATAAACTGCCGGCGGCTTATCCCACGTTTGATCCCGTCTGATGTTGCCATAGGTCCATTCCCTTTCCTGTTCGTTGATAGCGAATGCTGAGGAGCAAGCAGACGACGCCTTCAGGGGCAGGCATCTATTGGAGGGCGCGCAGAAGCAGCACGCCCTCTATTAACGACAGCGTGCAGGTACGAACATGACGGACTTGAGCCGGCAGATCGCGCGAGACATTGACAATCCAACCTGGGCCAATAAGCGCCAGGATACCGGGAAAAGCAGTATGACTCGCCAGCGGTCGAGCATCGCGGTGGGTAACGCGCGACCGGTAGTGGATTTAACTAGCTGGTATGACGCGATTATACAGGATGGCGCCTACTCTGCCAATTGCCTAAAAACGTTTTGCTAGGGCGTTCTCATCTTTCCAAGCGCACCTGTAGAATCGCCAGATTTTGCAGAGTGCGCTTGGATTCGGGGCCAAAGGCGCCTGTGATACGATCTGTGGTACCGGTACCATAAGCGATCATACATGGGAGCCGCCCCCTTGTCAAGGGACTTTTGCCGCCTCACCGCCAATAGGGCGTTCTGGCAGTGTCGGCCTTTGGCGGCTGTGCCAAGCAGCCACCAGCCGGCCATCGGTCAACAGTCAGCAGTCCTCTGCCGCTACCGGCCGCCAGCCCTGCGCCCGTGGCACTGCTTGAACTTGCGCCCGCTGCCACAGGGGCAAGGGTCATTGCGTTGGGCCGTCGCCAGCCGCCGCCGCCAGGCAGCCTCTTCCTCGGCCAACATCCGCATGATGTTGGCCGGAGGACGATGGGCGGCCAGTTCACGGGCCATCAAGCGCATGGGGCGGTCTATATGGGTGAAGAAGCGCTTGAAGCCGGCGCAAAGGTAATTCAGCCCCGGCTCGCCGTCGGGCGTGGTCAGGATGCGGTCCTTGGGACAGCCGCCGTTGCAGACAAAGCGCACCGAGCATTCCCGGCAGTAGCGCGGCAACGTGTCGCGCTTGTCCAGCCCAAATTGGCGCTGCCGGGGCGAGGCGACCATCTCCAGCAGGGGAATCTCCTGGATGTTGCCCAGCCGGTAGCGTGGCTCCACAAAATGGTCACAGGCGTAGAGATCGCCGTTATGCTCCAGCGCCAGCGCGTTGCCGCAAGTCTCCTCGAAGACGCACAGGCCCGGCGAGTTGCCCGACCAGGCGGCCAGCGCCACATCAAACATCTGCACAAAGACGCGACCCACATCCCGCCGCACCCATTCGTCAAAGACGGCGCAGAGGAACTCGCCGTACTGTTCGCCGGTCAACGAGCGTGCAGTTACCTGCTCGCCCTCTTGAAAGCCGGTGTCGTTGTCCCGCTCGACTATCGGGATGAACTGGATAAAGCGGGAGCCAGCCTCGTCGCGCAGAAAGCGATAGACCTCCAGCGGATGCTCCACGTTGGCGGCGTGGACGGTGGTCAGCGTGTTGAACTCGACCCGATGTTTCTTGAGCAGCGCCAGGCCGGCCATCACCTTCTGAAAGGTGGGGCGCCCGCCCTTATCCACCCGGTAGTAGTCGTGAAGGGGCGCGGGGCCATCAATGCTCAGGCCGATGAGAAAGTCATGCTCGCGGAAGAAGCGGCACCAGTCGTCGTCGAGCAGGGTGCCGTTGGTCTGGAAGGCGTTGAAGATGCGCATCCCCGGTTTGCGATACCGCTGTTGTAGCTCGACCGCGCGCTTAAAGAAGTCCAGCCCCATGAGCGTCGGCTCGCCTCCCTGCCAGGCAAAGGTCACCTCCGGCACCTGCTGGGCCTCGATGTACTGGCGGGTGTAATCGGCCAGCAGGTCATCGCTCATGCGGAAGCGGCTGCCGGGGTATAGGTTCTCCTTGGAGAGAAAATAGCAGTATTTACAATCCAAGTTGCAGATCGCCCCGCGCGGCTTCATCATGACATGAAACGCGGGCGGCGGGACGATTGCAGGATCGGGGGCAGGCCCGGCAGTGGGCAGGGTGGTCGCCTGGGGCATCAGACGCCTCCAAAGGCAGAGAAGCCGCCATCCACCGGCACGACGATGCCGGTGACAAAGCGCGCCGCATCGCTGCACAGCCAGACCAGCGCGCCGACCAGCTCCTCCGGCTCGCCAAAGCGGCGCATGGGGGTGTGGTCAATGATGGTCTGGCCGCGCGGGGTCAGGCTCTGGTCCGGGTTGAGCAGGAAGTCCCGGTTCTGCTCGCCGATGAAAAAGCCGGGGGCGATGGCGTTGACGCGCAGCCCTGGCCCCGCCTTGAGCGCCAGCTCGACCGCCAGCCAGCGGGTAAAGTTATCAATGGCAGCTTTGGCCGCGGCATAGCCAAGCACGCGCGTCAGCGGGCGCTGGGCGGCCATGGAGGAGATGTTGATAATGACGCCCGCGCCCTGTTGGGCCATGATCTGGCCGAAGACCTGCGAGGGAAGCACCGAGCCGGTCAGGTTGAGCGCCACTACCTGCTCGAAGGCGTCCGGGGTCACATCGAAAAAGGTGCGGTCGCCTACGACCGTGGCCGCGGGCATGTTGCCGCCGGCGGCGTTGACCAGGATATCCACCCGGCCCCAACGGTCCAGGAGCGCAGCGCGTGCCGCAAGCAACTGCGCCTTGTCCAATACATCCGCGGGGAGGGGCATGGCCTGTCCGCCCTGTTCGTGGATAGCCTCGACGACAGCCGCGGCCTGCTCGGCGCGGCGGCCCAGGATCGCGACCTGCGCCCCGGCGGCAGCCAATCCCCGCGCCATCGCGCCGCCGAGCACGCCGGTTCCTCCGGTCACCACAGCGACTTTGCCGCTTAAGGAAAAGAGTTGGGCGGGCGAGAGGTTCTCTGTCACAACAGGCTCCGGAACGGTGGTTGTAGGGCGGTTTTCTCGTGATGCGCAGGCGAACGCGCCTAAAACGCCAACATGGCCTTGACCACCCCTTGCTCCGGCAACAGCCAGCCGGGGAAGTCGGCCACAAAGGTTGTGGGGGTGGCGCGGTGGGTGATCCAGGGCGTGAGATGGATCTGTCCGCTTTCCAGCGCGGCGATGACTGCGGCAAAGTCCTCGCTGGTGGCGTTGCGCGAGCTGAGTAAGGTCATCTCCCGGCGGTGAAACTCCGGGTCGTGAAAGGTCAGGTCGCTTTGCACCAGCCCCACCAGCGTCAGCCGCCCGCCGTTGGCGACCAGGCCAAAGGCGGCCATCATGGATTGGGCGTTGCCGGTGGCGTCGAAGACGGCGGTGGGTAGCTCGCCCTGGAACAGGTCACGCGCCGTCTCGGCAGGCGCTGCGCCCGGCTCGGCGACGCGCACACCGGGCAGGTGCGCTTCACAAAAGGCGCGGCGCTGCGCGCTGATCTCCAGCACGGCCACATCCGCGCCGGCCAGCCGGGCAAATTGCGCGACGCCGAGACCGATGGGGCCGGCGCCAATCACCAGAGCCGGCTCGTCTGGCTCTAGCTGCGTCCGGCGCACGGCATGGGCGCCGATGCAGAGCATCTCGACCACGGCCAGATGCTCTAGGGGCAGCTTGTCGGAGCGGTGCAGCTTATGGGCCGGCACCAGGAGAGCCTCGCGCATCCCCCCGTCCTGGTGGACGCCCAGCACGCGCAACCGCTCACAGCAGTTGGTCTTGCCGCGCCGGCAGGCACGACAGGCGCCGCAGTTCAGATATGGCTCGACAGCGCAGCGGTCGCCGATGCGCAGGCCG
>DATLZJ010000842.1:0-3403 GCA_035574055.1 Caldilineaceae bacterium | reverse complement strand
CAGCCGCCGCGACTTCCTGACCATTCTGCGGCTGATCCGCAGCGGCGCGGGCGGCGAGCCAAAGCTGCTCACCGGGCCGCTGGACCAGGAGGCCTTTATCCCCTTCAACCGCCAAGTCAATGCCATCCTCGAAGCGCAAATCCCCCCCGGCGGTTCCGCAGACATAGATGCCGGCGAGGAGATTCTGCGCGCCGAGCATCACGCCCGCGTGCCGGAGCTGTTGGAAACCTTCCGGGACGCCCTCAAAGCAGTGGCGCGCGAGTCGCCTCTCTTTCTGGTGCTCGACCACCTGGACCTGCCGGGCAATGAGTTCAACGATTATCTCCGCCCGCTGCTGCTGGACCTTTGCCAGAGCGACATCAACCTCTGCATTGTGGCGGTCCCCACCCACGCCGAGGGCTTTGACTGGCAGCCGTTGCGCGACTTCATGCTTGAGGTGCGGATTGATTCGTTCCCGGAGCAAGAATGGGTGGACCTGGCGCTCGACTATGTGCAGCGCATTTTGGACCCGACCCGCTTCGCCGACGACCTCCAGCGCCGGCAGTGGCTGGCCGACCTGCGCGACAAGCTCCAGGGGTTGTCCGGCGTCATCATCCAAGGCCCCTGGAAACCGGTCCGCCTCTTGGGGCTGGATTTGCTGCTCCATCAATAACGATAGACCATGACCGTTCCTGATCTCAGCAAAATCAACCTGGCCGATTGGCTGGCTGCCGGCTCGCTCCGCAACCAAAGCGGGGAGGCCGACCGGGTGCTGCTCCAACGCTGCGCCACGGTCCGCACCTTTGACCGCGCGCTCTATGACCAGGAGTTGAGCCGCGGTCTCACCGGCGCCATGAGCTTCGAGGCGCTGACCGCCCATCCGGCCATCCAACGGCTGCCGGGCGATGTGGAGCGCTACCAAATGCGCGCCAGCTTCCGCGCCGAGACCTTTGAGGGCTGGTGGAGCGACGGCGCGGCGCGCGCCGGGGAAGCGCCCCCCGCGCTCAAGGAGTTTAGCTGCCGGCTGGCGGAGTACTACAGCGCGCTCGCCCAAGCGCCTACCCCGCTGGCGGCCCGCCAAGACCTTGAGATCGAGCGTATGGTCCATCTGGTGGCCTGTGATCCCGACCAGGCGGGCCAGCTCTTCACCAGCCTCTTTGACGCTGCCGAGCAGCGTTTCGACCTGCCCCGCTGCTTGGAGCTGATCCGCGCGCTGGAGGAGCGCCGCACCATGTTGGGGCCGGCGCTGGCGGCCCGCCTGACCACCGCCCGCCGCCGGCTCAATACCCGCTCCATGTGGGCGCAGGAGTATTACCAGACCGCGTTTTACCTGGAGCGCGAAGCCACCAAATCCCTGCTGGATGAGCTGCTGGCCGGCCAAGCGCCTCCGCCGGCCGGCGCCCACTGGGTCTTACAGCTCTATGCGCCAGGCGGGATGGGCAAGAGCATGTACCTGCGCGCCGTCATCGCCCGCCACTGTGTCGAGCGGGAAATCCCCTGCGCCCGGCTGGACTTCGATTACCTGGACCACCTGGCCGCGCTGATGCGCGAGCCGTGGCGGCTCCTGCTACAAATGGCCTATCAGCTCGACATCCAGTTGACCGGCCAGCCCTTCCAGGGATACTTGCTCGACAATGCGCCCTTTATCCCTCTGGGCGGCTACCGCCCAACGTCCGGCGCTCAACCGTTGGTGACGCTCTCCGCCGATGAGGAGGCGCGCAAGGCCGAGCAGGTGGTGGAGGACTTCTGCCGCATCGCCGTCGCCCTCTTCCAGCAGCGCCCGGTCGTGCTCATCTTCGACACGGTGGAGCAGCTACGCCACCTGCCCCCCCTGCCCAACCAGCCTGACAGCCTCGGCGGATTCTTCGCCATGCTCCAAACGCTCCACGCCCGCCTGCCGGGGCTGCGGGTGCTGCTGGCCGGTCGCTTCGACCTGCGCACGCCGGTGGACGGCATGGCCTCCTCCTACACCACCCACTTCCAGGGCCAAGAGCGCACCGTCGAGCTGGGCGGCTTTAGCCGCGCCGAATCCATGACCTATCTGGAAGAACGGCGCCGGATGCGCGGCGACCCCCGGCTGGAGATGGTGGTCGAGAAGGCCGGGGGCAACCCCTTCAAGCTGGCTCTGCTGGCCGATGTGCTGCGCGATGTGCCTGAAATCACGGTTGACGAGCTGGCAGCCTATCCCGACGCCGACCTGATCTATCTGATCGAGCGCATCATCCTGCGCATTGACAAGCGGCTGCGCTGGCTGCTGCGCTATGGCGTGGCGCCGCGGCTCTTGACCCGTGACTTTGTGCTGGAGGTCATGGCGCCCTATCTCGTTGCCGCCATGCAAGGAGAGAGCGAGGACGATCCGAGCGAGGACGACCTGCCGCCGCGCGTGCTGGACAAGCAGCCCTTCCCGGTCGAGCCGGAGGCGGCCCAGTTGGATATCGCGGGCCTGTGGGACAGCCTCATCCGCTATGCCGGCCGCTCCTCGTGGGTCTCTACGGTCAGCGAGCGGCCCGACGCGGTGGTCTTCCATCCCGAAGTGCTGGAGCCGATGCGCAACCTGATCCGCACCCAGCCGGTCTATCAGGAGCTACACGGCGCAGCGGCGGCTTATTTCCGCAAGCGCGCCGAGCAGGCCCCGGCGCAACGGGCCGAATGGCTGGCCCATGCCGTCTATCACACCTACATCCAGGCCGACGCCTACGCCCTCTCGCTGCTGCGCGGCCCGGATGCCGCCGTCGCCGAGGCGACGGCCATGCTGCTGCTCAACCCGCGTGCGGTGGACGAACCCTTTACCGCCGATGCCGGCGTGATGGCCCAGGCCAATTATGTGATGGCCTATCGCCGCCTCCATGCGCCGGACGCGCCCGATCTGACCGAGGTCGAGCGTTGGCTGCGCCAGGCAGAGAGCTACAACCAGACCCGCCCGGTGTTGCGCCCTGCCCAACTGGCCTATGGCCGGGCCGCGCTGGCGCTGCGCCAGGGGCGGCCCGACGAGGCCGCCGCCCTCGCGCGCGGGGCCATTCCCCTGGGCGTGGACAAGACCAACCTGTTCGACCTGCGGCTGACCTACGCCCAGGCGCTGGCCGCGCTCCGCGACCCCCAGGCGCTCGACGCCTATCGCGCTGCCTGGGAGATGGCGTGGGCGCCGGGCAGGATGCAGATGGCCGGCGAGTTTATGGCTGCGCTGGAGGCAGGCGAGGCGCTGGAGGAGGCGCTCCAGCGAATCGAGAGCTGGCAAGAGCACGCCCAGGGCGACCCTGCGGCCCAGGGCCGCAGCTTGCTTGCCCAGGTGCAGGTCAACTTGACGCTAGGCCGCGAGGCCGCCGCCGCCGAAGTCGCCCAACACGGCCAAGACCCCACCCGCTGGTCGGGCATCGCGCCGGCGGTCGCAGGTTACTGGCAGGGACGGCTGCGGCTCGAGGCAGAG
>DATLZJ010000841.1:0-3426 GCA_035574055.1 Caldilineaceae bacterium | reverse complement strand
TTGCCCGCCGGCGTCAGGGTCAGCCAGCCGGGCTTAACCGCCGCGCGGATCGTGCGTGTGTCGCCGGCGTCAGGGTCGCCGGTGGTAATCGTATAGGTATAGACCTCGCCCACGATCGCTTCCAATACCGGCGTCGAGGTGAAGAAGGGCGCACCGTTGGGATCATCATCCAGGGCATAGGTAGCGGTAAAGGTCCGGTCTTGGCTGGGGGTGGTGAGGGTGTGGCTGGCGGGAGCGCCATGCGACCAGCCCACGAAGCGCCAGCGTTGCCCCCCGGCCTCCGTCACCGGCGGCGCTTCCACCGGCAATCCATAGCCGGCCCAGGACTGCACCTGATGCGGCCCCGCCACGGCTTCGCCCGCAATAGTCAGCGGCAGCCCCGCCGGCTCGGTGACAAAGGCCAACACCACCGCCAAGGGATCAATGGTGCGCGTGATGGTTGTGCTCAACCCTTGCGGGTCTGTCGCCGTCAGGCGCAGCTCCAGCCAGCCTCGCGTCTCCAATGTCAATTCTTCCGGCGGCGGCATCGTAAAGCTGATGGTTCGGCCTGTCGTCAGCGGCACATAGGGGTGGAAGTGCTCGTTATGGTGGCGGCGCACCTCCCACGCCAGTTGCGTATCGCCTAGCTCGCCCGACTCGGCATCCGACGCCCGTCCCTCGGCCACAATCACCGTGTCCACCGCCGCCCGCAGCCCGGCGGGCGGCGCGATGATTTCCGGTTGGGGCGGCGTGTTGCCGATGTCCACCCGCACCGTGGCCGGCGCGCTCAACAGCCCCTGTGCATCCTCCACCTGGAGTGTGGCGGTGTAGACCCCGTTCTGGGTATAGGTGTGTTGACGGGTGGGCGTGCTGGTCGTCTCCTGGGTATTGTCGCCATAGTGCCAGTGATAGCCAAGTGCATCGCCGTCGGGGTCACTGCTGCCGCTGCCGTCAAAGGTTACGGTGAGCGGCGCCGGGCCTGAGGTCGGGCTGGCGGTGAGCTGGGCGGTGGGGGGGCGGTTGGCGCTGCCAGTGAAGCGTAACCGGCGCAATTGGCCGGTGAAGACCAGATAATAGAGGCTGGGGTCGCCGGTGTTGTACGGGTTGAAGGATAGCGACGTGAAGCCGCCCCCCTCGCTCACAAACTCCTCGGCCCCATAGCTGCTGCCTTGCTGGCGCAGGATAAAGAGCTTGCCACACACCCAGTCGCTGTAAAGATAGACCCCATCATAGCTGGCCGGCCAGCGGCC
Organism: Caldilineaceae bacterium; assembly: GCA_035574055.1. Classification (GTDB taxonomy): domain Bacteria; phylum Chloroflexota; class Anaerolineae; order Caldilineales; family Caldilineaceae; genus QEUY01. The sequence continues at coordinate 2,197 of DATLZJ010000841.1, read as the reverse complement.
CGGCGGCACAAAGGCTCCGCCGGTGATGGACGAACAGCCGGTGTCATGGTGATAGCTATAAATCGGATTGGTCATACCGGCAGGCGGCGCGCCGCAGTCAGTGCTGGAATTGGTTACACAGAAGCCCTCGCGCACATTCCAGCCATAGTCAGCGCCGGCGACGGCCTGGTCAATCTCCTCCCAGGTAAACTGGCCTACATCGTTAATGAAGAGGCGCAGGCTGCTGGATTGAGGATCAATGGTGAAGCGGAAGGGATTGCGCAGCCCCCAGACAAAAGTCTCCTGGCAGACCTGGCCGGGCTGGGCGATGCCAATCTGGTTGCAGCGCACGCTGTCGGGGCCGGTAAAGGGATTGGTCGGCGGAATAGCGCCGTCGCGGGCGATGCGCAATATCTTGCCCAAGAGCGTGTGGCGCTCACGGGCGGCAGGATTGTTGGAGCCGCAGCGGCGCTCGGCGTAGTAGCAGCCGCCGTCGCCGACGCTGATATAGAGATAGCCATCGGGGCCAAAGGCCAGGTCGCCGGCGTTGTGGGTGCCTTCCGGCGAAGGAATGTTGTCAATCAAGATCAGCTCGCTGGCCGGGTCCACAATGTCATTGGCGCCGAGGGTAAAGCGGGCGACGCGGTTGACGGGGAAAGGGTCCGGGAGCATGGCGCTGCCGCAGGTTGTATTGTTGTGGTAGGTGTAGTAGAGATAGATATAGCCGTTGGCAGCGAAGTCGGGGTCTACGGCAACGCCGAGCAGCCCTCGCTCATTGTTGTTGCAGATATTGGTCAGTTGCAGGGCTTGGACTAGGGGCAGGCTCCCGCGCCAGACGTGCAGCTTGCCGTTGCGCGCGGTGATGAGCAGCCGGCCATCGGGCGTAAAGGCCAAATCGGTTGGCTCCGCCACACTGGTCACCAGCTCATCGGCAAAGCCGGGGGGTACGACGGCTGCCTGGGCTTCGCCTCCCCAGACACCCGGCAGTCCTAGCCATGACATCAAAACCGGCAGCATGAGGCTCAACGCCACACAGGCGCACGCCAACCCAACCGCCAGGGCGAAACGTCGGGCGGAGGATAGGCGTTGGCGATACCAACATCGGCCGTACAACTGAAGGGAAGATCGTGGATGGGGATACCAGAGGATCGGCTGCATCGTTAGCTCCATGTAGTTGAATCGGACGCAGCTCGCTGGGCTGTTCCAGCCCCGAAGAAAGAAAATAGGAGAGAGAAAATAGGAAATAGACCGGAAGGTCGCCGGCGCTTCCACCCTATTTCCTACCTCCTATTTCCTAAATCTAGGCCAGAGAGGGGTAGCGAAGCTGCGTCGCTGGCTGTACGGAGCTACCATAGCAACGCGATCATCCAAAAACAGCCGCCATAAGCCATGATTCCGTCACATTCGAGATGGCGACAGCCCGTGACTTCGTACTGACTAAACGATACAAGAGCGCCAACGGGAGACGCGCCTAGCCCCGACGAGCGGGGGCGGTATCATCCCCTTCGCCAATGGCCGCTTAGTTGCGGATCGCGAAAACCACCTCCACCTGCACGCTCAGTTGAACTCGACCCGGCGGTGTAAGCACGCTCTCGTCTAGCGGGATATGCATGGCTATGGGGATAGCGGGGGCTTCCTCGCCGGCGGGCGCGGCCAGTTGGCGGATTTGCACCACACCGCCAAGCTCCAGACCATAGTAGGCGGCCATCTGCCGGGCGCGCGCCTCGGCATCATCCAGGGCCTGGACGAGGGCTTGCATTTCCCAGGCGCGTTGATCGTCGAGGCGGAAGTGCAGACCGGCGATGTGGCTTGCGCCGGCAGCGGTGGCGGCGTCCAAAATGGCCGCCGCGCGCGCCAGATCACGGAGGGTCACTTGCAGGGTATGGGTCACGCGATAGCCGGCGCCCGTGCCTGCCGGTTCGGGCACAGGCTCATGGCGCACCTCAACCCTGGCGGTTTGGATATCGGCATCGGCCACTCCCTGTTCGCGCAGCACAGCCAGCACCTGCGCCATTTGCGCCTGGGCGGCCTCCTGCGCCTCTTGGAGAAGCGGGCGAGCCGCCTCAACACCGATTTCCACCTGGACCAGCTCGGTTTCGACCGCGATCGCGCCCTGGCCGATGACGGTCAGCGTGCGCGGCAGCGCCCCGCCCGCCGCAGGCTCGCGCGCCACGGGCGTCTGGACCTCGGTGATGGGTGTAACGGTGGGTGTAGCGAT